>JAZFUB010000200.1:0-4978 GCA_036447015.1 Thermoguttaceae bacterium
ATGTCGCAGCGAACACTACTCTACGCGCACCATGGGCGGCGGCGGTTCAACTTGTCCTTTGCGCCGAGGATGTTCAGTGCGATGTTCGCATCTTCGACGACCTGGAAGTCGTACATGCCGACGCAAAGGAAGTCGGCCCCGTTCTCGAACGCGTAACGAAAACCGTCCTTCGGGTGGATCGCACCGGCGGCCAGGACCTTGTAAGCGATCCAGGGTTCCGGCAGCGTCTCCATGAACTCGATCGTCTGCTGGGGATCCTCGCACCAGATGTTGTCGTGCTGGTTCTCCAAGTCCGACGACCAGTAGCCGTGGTGATGGAGCGTTTTGACCCAGTAGTCCGGCTCGATGCCTTCGCGGACGCATCCTTTGATCGTATCGATATAGTGCCCACCGATGCCGGCCGGTAAGCCGGCGTCGCGGATCACTTCCAGTGCCTTGGCGATCCAATCGAAATGGCCGTTGCGGACATAATCGTCGGCCGTCATGCCCTGGATGTAGACCGCGGTGGCGCCCTGGTCGATCGAATATTGGATGACTTTCAGCAGATCCTTTTCGGTCTTGCCCTTGCACTGGGATATGAACTTGATTTTACCCCCTTGCTTTTCCCGATAGCTGACAATCCGCGGGGCGAGGATCGGGTTGGTCAGGATCGTGTCGATGCCGCAATCTTCGGCCAGACGAAACGTTTGGTGGACACGCCACTCTTCGTGATACGACTTGATCAGGTCTGAGACGTAAATCAGGTCGCGAGCATGGGCAAAGCCGTTCATCAAGTTGCCGCCGAGGATCACCCGACCGAAGTCGACGCCTTTGATCTTGGCGGCGGGGATTTTGCCTTTGAGGTCACTGAGCGTCTTGAAGACAAGCGGCGTCATCGACGGGGATGTTATGGCGTCTAGTTCGGCGGTCAGCTGGCTCTCTTCCTGGCTCTGGTAGCCTTGTGTCTTCTTCAGCACGGCCATGACGAACCCGCCGAGCACGGGCAAGCCGACCAGGCCGGCAAGCATCCGACGGCGGGAAGTCGCCCTCGGGGGCAGTGGCTCGGGTGCGTCGGTCTCCATTGGGCCGGGCGTGGATTCGCCGCGACGTCGCCACATATCTATCAGGCCGTCGAGTCCCAGCGGCTTTGCCGGCATGGCCACGACCAGCCCCAGCGCCAACAGTTCGATCAGATTCTTGTTGACGATCAGATAATGCCCCTCGGCGACACCCGGCAGTGTGGCGAACCATGGCGGATGGGCCAGGTAGTAGAGCGTCAACAGAACGATCCCCAACAGGGCCGTCACCCGGGTTAGGCAACCGAGCATCAACGCCCCGCCGATCAGCAGCAGCCCCCATGCGTTCGCGATGTCGACGATCCACAGGACCGAGTCGTTGGCCGCCATCCAATGGAACATGGCGGCGCCGGGCCCATCGGCGCTCTGCAAGTAGCCGGCCGACGTCCACTCGTCGAAATCCAGCACCTTCCAGAGTCCCTCATAGGCGAAATGCCAGCCGATGGCGATGCGCACCAGGGCCGCGGCGGCTAGCTGAGATTTCGACACGGTAACTTTCCTTCTCTGTAATACTTTGGCCGCATACAGAGGCGACGTAATCGGGAAAAAGGGAAGGAGGGGAAAAAGGAAAGAAAAAAAAGGAAGAAAGAAGAAAATCAAGAATTCGTCTTCCCCTTTTTCCCCCTTTCCCTTTTTCCCAAGATCTTCCTCTCCTGTCTTCCTCTTTCATCCTAGGTGAATCTGCCGAGGGAATCAATCGTTCGGCGCTGGCCTGTACCTGGAAACTTGGCTATACTAGTAGAAATCGGCTTGTTGGTTGTCCAGTTCCCACTGTTCCTACTAAATCCCGAGGAGTTTTGACGATGTTGCACCTCATTCGCTGCTGGAAGTTCGGACTCGCCGCCATGGCACTCTTTCTGCTGGCGGGCGATGCGGTCGCTGCCGAGAAGACCAAGGTCTTGCTGGTGGGTGGTCGGGGCCACGACTGGAGGGGTTTCCATGCCGTCTTCTCCGAGGTCCTCGAGAAGACGGGTGATTTCAAAGTCACGCTTACCGAGCAACTCGACGATCTGAAGACCCCCACGATCCAGAAATTCGATCTGGTCCTCTTCTACGGCTCCGGAGGCAACTTCGCCGACGAGGCCCAGGAGCAGGGCCTCGACAAGTTCATCAAAGGCGGGGGTGGCCTGGCCGGTGTCCATGCGACCGACGCCTTCAAGAAGTCGGATGTCTACTGGCGGATGTTCGGCGGGCGGTTCATCGGTCATGGCGGCGGCAAGTTCATGATGCGAATCGACGACAAGAAACATCCGATCTGCAAGACGCTCGACGATTTCGAGATTCAGGACGAAACCTACCGCAACAAGTTTCATCCCGACTTCAAACTCCAAAACCTGGGCCACATGGACCGCGGCGACGAGCAGCAGTCGATGATCTGGGTGCAGCAGTACGAGAAGGGCCGCATCTTCAACACGACGCTCGGGCACGGCAAAGAAGCGTGGGAGAATCCGGCGTTCCAGAAGTTGGTCGTTCGCGGTCTCTACTGGGCCGTCGGCCAAGAGCCGAAGGACCCCGTGTCGAACTGAAGATCGAGGAAGGAATGAGTGTCGTAGCCGAAGTCGCAAGACTTCGGTGTGTCCGGGACAAACCGAAGTCTTGCGACTTCGGCTACGATAACTGGGACCCCACACTCCGTAGAACCGCGTAGACCATGTCCTGGCCGCTGGCTTCTCATTTTAGTGCGATGTTGCAGAATCCGGGGGTCGCGTTTCGCGATCCCCGACTGCAGCAGTGTAGCGTCGAGAAGAACGCCATGAATCAGCCGCGGCCCTGGGCCGGGTCGTTCGCGGTCGTCTACAAGGGGATCGACGCCGACACGTCCGAGCCGTTCGCCGTGCGCGTCTTCAGCACCGAATCGCCCGAGCGGCGAGAGCGGTATGAGCAGATCAGTGCCTATCTGCAGGGCCGCAAGCTGAAGTGTTTGTGCGATTTCGAGTATCGCGACGACAGCATCCGTTCGGCCGGCGACGGAAAATGGTACCCGCTGATCATCATGGAGTGGGTCCAAGGCCGCACACTGTTCGAATGGGTGCGCGAGCGGTGCATGGAGGGAAACGGAAAAGCGATTGGCCGGGCTGCCGATCTCTGGGTCCGAGTGGTCGACGAACTGGCCGGGGCGTCGGTTACGCACGGCGACCTACAGCATAATAATGTGATGGTGACCGACAAGGGGCAGGTCAAACTGGTCGACTACGACTGCATGTGCGTTCCCGCGCTGGTCGGGCGGCGGAACCTCGAAATCGGCGTCCCGCCGTATCAACACCCCGAGCGAAACGAGCGGACGCTTCTGTCGCCGGATCTGGACAACTTCTCGGCGCTGATGATCTATATCAGCCTGCGTGCCTTGGCGGCCGACCCGGGCCTTTGGCACACACACGTCGAACAGTCGGAGAACGACAAGCTGCTGTTCCAGACCGAGGACATTCGGTCGCCCGAGCGATCGGCCTTGTGTCGGGACCTGATGCGGTCGCCACGTCAGGAAGTTCGCGAGTTGACCGAAAAGCTTCTCGCGTTTTCGCGTATGCCGATGGATCAGGTCGCCCCGTTGAGCGAGTTGACCAATTCGTTTGCGAAGATCGAGCAACTATTGGTTACCGAGCAGTGGAGTGCGGCGGTCAAGGCACTGAATCGCCGCGGGCAGTTCCGCGACGCGCCGGCACGCCTGAAGCCGCTGATCAACCGGGCCTATGAACATGTCTTGCGAGAGCAGGCGTGGAAGGCCTTCTGCCGGCTGGAGTCGAAGGTCAGCGAGACGAACGACCGGAAGACCGTCGAGGCATGGAATGAGGAACTGTTCGCCGGTTACGGGCCGGCCCAACAGCAGCAGCGTCGCATCGATGAGGTGCGCAGCCGTGTGCAGACGCTCGATCGGCTCGCACAGCTCATCCAGAATGCGTCGGAAGAGATCACGTTCTCGGGCGAACGGACCATCGTCGAGACGGCGGCGCAACTGCCGCAGGGTTACGAGCACGAGGCCCGGCCACGCGTCGAACAGGCCCAAAAACGCATGGCGGCGATGACGCGACTGGAGAAACTGATCGACGACCCGGTCGCCGAGGCACCGATCGTGGCCGCCTGGCGAGCCGTTGGGGACGCGAAGTGCGAGAAACTCGTACCACTGGACTGGATGCCCCGGATCGAGTTGGCCAAACGCCGAGCCCCCATTCTCAAGCAGTTGCACGAGATCCCCGACGATCTTCAGCCCGATCGTTTTGACCAGCAGCTTCTGGAAATCTGGCAGCAAAACCTGCTGGGCGATTGCCGCGAGGCCGACCGTTGGCGGCCGGCCTACCAGCGGATCGTCGATCGGCAGCAGACGCTCGAACATTCGCAGACGGCCGTCGACGACGGCACGGAGGCCCTGGAAACCGCGCTGAATGAAGGTAGACGCTCGGCACTCGGCGAACTGTTCGATGCGCGCATCATCCGCAACAACCTCGAACGGTTTGCCGCCCACGAACAACTGCTGAGTGACTGGGTCGTCTCCGAGGTGTTGCCGGCCGACAAACTGGGACTCGCTCCGGCCTCCGGGCGGAAGAGCCTCGCGGCCGCCAAGTTGGCCGCGAACACGTATCACGTGCGATGGACCTGGCCCGAGCCACGGTTCGCCGATCAGTGCCTGTTGCTCGTCTGTCCCCACGAGCCCGGGCGAGACGACGATCCGATGAGCGTGACGGTCCGCCATCGCACGGCCGTCGACCGGGACGCCTGGCAGAAAGCGGGCAACCGGCAGACGATTCAGATCGAAGCCGACGGCGAGGACGATTGCGTCGTCGTTTGGGCCATCGTCGATCTCGGGTTCCGATCGTTCTACAGCGAACCGCTCGTGCTGGGGCGACTGAAAGCGTCGTCAATGTGGAAGTTGTTCGGATAGCGTGTTTAGCGGCGTGTCTCGCCCCGCGCGTTCTTGCCGATGAGAACAG
>JAZFUB010000201.1:0-6110 GCA_036447015.1 Thermoguttaceae bacterium
AAGCTGGAACTGACGCAGCTTCAGCAGACCTTCTGGATCTCGGCCGACGCCCATCGATACGTCGTCAAGTTCGAGGCGGGAGCCGTTTACGCGGAGTTGACCGACATCGGACACAGCAAGCCGGGCGAACCTAATCAGTATCGGGACGAATCCCGGGGCGTCACGCTGACTGCACCCCATGGCTGGCACTTCTATCACCAGCCGATTCCGGGCAAGGCAAAGAAAAAGGTGCTCTTTCTCCTCGATCCCGAGGTAGCCGCCGCCAGTCTGGTGGAACTGTTCAAGACGGCCGATCTCGACGACGACGAGAAGACATCGGTCCGCGCCTGGGCCGAGAGCGATCTGCCCGACTTGAAGAAACGGTTTGGCGAGTTCGAAGTCCGGGCGGATAGCTGGAAGGAGCGGACCATCGACGGCTCCCCGGCGATCAGTGTGACGGCTGACTATGTCGAGGGTGACGTGAAGAAAGTCGCGTACGCAACGTATGTGCTGGGAGAATCGACCAGTGCGGGGTTCCTGGTGATGATCGAACGAGACGGTTTCGACGACTTCGCCAAGAAGTTCGAACCGATCCTCGAAGGCTACGAGGTGAAATAGCTTTGAACGTCAATCGCCGCTTCCATCGAACACGCACGGGCCGCGACCTGCAATCGTGGCCCGTGCTGCTTTTGCTGTCGGTCGTCGTGCTTGCGCCGACCATCTGCGTGCTTTGGTTCATGAGCCGCGCGATGCAGAACGAGCGGTTGGCCGTTCGCCAAACGCTGGCCGACGCCTACCGCAGCCATCTGCTGCTTACGCAAGAGCGACTCGAGCATCACTGGCAGCGCAAGGCCGAGTCGTTGCAACAAATTGCCCAAGACCGGGCCGGACCGGCCGCGTTTGCCGGGTGCGTGTACGCCGGTTTGGCGGATAGCGTGGCCTGCTACGACCAGCACGACCAACTCACCTACCCGAACGCACCTCCGCCCGCCGCGCCCGACACTGCCGACGAATCGATGCCATGGACCGAGGCTCAGCGGTTGGAGCGACTCGGAACGGATCTGCCCGCAGCGGCGGAAGCCTACGGCCAAATTGCAGAAGAGGCGTCAGACGCGAACGAGGCAGCCCGGGCCTTGCAGGCACGGGTGCGTTGCCTGGTTCGCTCGGACCGACGTGACGAAGCGATCCGGCTGGTGACCGAGACGCTCAGCGGGGATGAATATCGAGACGCCGTCGATCGCCAAGGGCGGCTGATCGTGGTGAACGCTCAACTGATGGCCCTGCAGTTGCACGCCGAGCCGACCGATGCCGTTTTTCGTGAAACGGCCGAGCGGCTGAAGCGGCGCTTGACCGATTACGACGCGCCGATGCCGGCCGCGCCACAGCGCCGGTTCCTGATGCGTCAGTTGCAGGCGTTGTTGCCCGAGGACGATCCGCTGCCCACGTTGGCTGCCGAAGACATGGCGGCCCGATTCGTCGAGGCCCATCCGTCTCCGCGTCGAGAGGTGGTGTTGCGGCTGAGCCAGTTGCCCGACGTCTGGCAATTCGGTTCGCCCGACGGCCGGTTATTGGCACTGTATGCAACCGAGACGGTGCTTGCGGAAATGCGCGGTGTGATCGCCGAGGCAACGTTGCCCGATGGTGTGTCGATCGAGTTGCATTCACCGGCCGAGGAATCGGGAGCCGAGGACGTGTTCCTTTCGCTACCGGCCGGCGATCATCTGCCCGGCTGGCGGTTGAGCCTCTCGCTGACGGATCGAAACCTGTTCGACGCGGCCGCCGACCAGCGGATCGCGTCGTATCTCTGGACCGGCGTGCTGGTGATCGGCGGCATGTCGTTGCTTGCCCTGCTGATCGGCCGGGCGTTTCGGCGGCAGGTGCGTCTGACGCGACTGAAAAACGACCTGGTGGCGACCGTCTCGCACGAGTTGAAAACGCCCCTGTCGTCGATCCGCCTGCTGGTCGACACGCTTTTGGATACGGAAAGTCCCGACCCGCAGACCGTCCGCGAATACTTGCAGTTGGTGGCCAAGGAGAACATGCGGCTGAGCCGGCTGATCGACAATTTTCTGACCTTTTCGCGCATGGAACGCAACAAGCACGCCTTCGAGTTCGTCCCGCAGGACCCGGCCCGATTGGTCGAGTCGGCGGTCGAGTCGACCGGCGAGCGGTTCCAGACGCCCGGCTGCCGGTTGCAGGTCGACGTGGCGCCCGATCTGCCGCCGATCAGCGCCGACGCCGATGCGATGGTGGCCGTGCTGCTGAATCTGCTGGACAACGCCTACAAGTATACCGACGACGAAAAACGGATCGAACTCAGCGTGGTCGCCGAGGACGGCAACGTCTGTTTCGCCGTGAAGGACAACGGGCTAGGCCTCTCGCGCTCTGCTGCCCGAAAGGTGTTCAAGCGGTTCTACCAGGTCGATCAACACCTGTCGCGCAGCCAAAGCGGTTGCGGGCTGGGGTTGAGTATCGTGCAGTTCGTCGTCGACGCGCACGGCGGTACGGTCCGCGTCGACAGCAAACCGGGTGGGGGCAGTACGTTCACCGTAACGATTCCCGGTATCCCGACATGACACGCCGAACCATTCTCATCATCGAAGACGACGCGACCTTGCTGCGAGGTCTGAAGGACAACTTCCAGGACCACGGCTTCGACGTCCGCACGGCCACGGACGGCCGCGAGGGGCTCGGCGCGGCCCTCGATAGCACCGCCGACCTGATCCTGTTGGACATCATGCTGCCGCAGATCAACGGCTACGAAATCTGTCGCCGGGTTCGCGGGGAAGGCCTCGATGTGCCGATCATCATGCTCACGGCCAAAGGTCAGGAGGAAGACATCGTCCGAGGGCTGGAACTGGGGGCCGACGACTACGTCACCAAACCGTTCAGCATCCGCGAACTGTTGGCCCGGACCAAGGCGATGCTGCGTCGCCGCGAGGCGGGCGAGGCCGACGAGTACACGTTCGGCGAGTGCCGACTCGATCTGACCGCACACAAGCTGTTCAAGCAGGACGACGAGGTTGTGCTGACGGCCAAGGAGTTTCGGCTCTTGGAATTCTTCGTCAAGCGTGCAGGCCGGGCATTGACCCGCCACGAGATTCTCGACGCCGTCTGGGGCCGTTCGGTCATCGTAACGGCCCGAAGCGTCGACCGTTGCATCACAACCCTAAGAGGTAAGATCGAGCCCGACCCCCGACACCCAACCCACATCCGAACCATCCGCGATATCGGCTATCGGTTCGAGATGGGGTAACAGGCTGTTGAAAAAGTAGGGTGGGCACCGCCCACCGAGAACCAAGAGCACCACCTCAAGCGAGTTTTGGTGGGCGGTGCCCACCCTACGGCTTAGTCCAACGGCAAGCTCACCACTTGACCTCCTTCCGCGATCGATCGATCGATCGCCAGGCAGATTTCATGCGTGTGGTAGGCGTCGGCGATGTTGCAGTGCGACTCTTGGTCCTCTCGAATGCACTCGACCAGATGGTCTATCTGGGCGTCGAACGGATGGTGGTCGACGGCTCCCGAGTTGGGTAGGACCGTCTTTAGCTCGCTCCAATCGGTCTGGCCCGGCAGCAGTGTCTTCGACCAGAGGCGGTTGTCGCGCAGCGTGCCCTCGGTGCCGGCCAGGTCGATGTTGAAGGCGTAGGGCATTTCGGCGTCGAACAGGGCCGAAGTCTTGCCGATCGTGCCGTCGTCGAACCGGAGGATCGCCACGACGTTGGCCGGGTACTCGAACTTTTCCTTTTTGTTGTTCGCGAACGCGGCCACCTCGACGACCTCTCGGCCCGTGAACCAGCGCAGCGCGTCGACCGCATGGCAACCGCCGGTGAGCATCGTGCTGCGGCCGCTTTCGAGGCTGTGTCCCCAGTCCCAGCCGGTCCACCACTCGGCCAGCCCGTGCCAGTAGTCGACCTCGACATAGAACAGATCGCCGATCGCCCCCGCGGCCAGCAACGACTTGAGATTCTCGAACAACGGATTCCAACGGAGCACGAAGCTGACGACGCTTTTCACACCGGCCCGATCGACCGCATCGCGCAGTGCGCGGTTCTCGTCGGTCGAGAGGCACATCGGTTTCTCGATCAGCAGATGCTTGCCCGCCCGGGCTGCGGCGATCCCCTGTACGGTATGGACGTGGTTGGGCCCGCTGAGGTTGACGACGTCGACCCGACGGTCGGCCAACACCTCGTCGTAGGACGTCCCCGTGCGACAGTCGGTCAGGCTGAACCGGTCGACCAGTTTCCGGGCACTCGATTCGCTTCGGCTGGTGACCGAGACGATTTTGACATGTGGGTTCTTGATCCAGCTTGCCACATGGGCCGCGGCGACCTGTCCGGCGCCATGGATGGCCACGCAAAGCTTACCGTCGTCCATCGTCGTATTCTCCATTGGCTGCGCGAAGGTTGTTTGGCATCTAACCTTCGATGAGAACCGGGCCTTTGTCAAGTGCCGTTGGCTCCGCCTCGAACGCGCCGGGCAAGCCCGGCCGCTAAACGACGGATGGAAAACTGAATGGCCCCACAACGGGCCGTTCATTAACCTACCGGTCGAGGGGGATTGTGGGAATATTCGTTTCCCGGCACAATTGCAGGCAGTTGTTGATGAGGCTCTGCGAACGGTTACGAACACGTCGGCCCGCCGATATCCACACCGCAAGAGAGGAACCCTCACGATGCACTCTGCTACCGCTGCCGTCAAGGATTCGACCGCACGGGATTCGGCCACCACATTCCACCCGGCCGGCATTCCCGACTTCCTCCCACGCGAACACCTGCGAGGACTGCAATCGCAACGGCTGCGGCAGGTGGTCGATCGGGCCTACGAACACGTGCCGCTGTTTCGTCAGCGGATGCACAAAGAGGATCTCACGCCGGCCGACATCGGCGGCATTGATGATCTTCACAAGCTGCCGCTTTTGGTCAGGCAGGATCTGTGCGATACGTATCCATTCGATATGCTGGCCGTGCCCGTGCCACAGGTCGCCCGTCTGCATCTACCGGGCGGCGCCCCGGGCAAGCCGACCGTCGCGGCCTACACACGACGTGATCTGGACGTGTGGACCGAGTTGATCGTCCGCAGCCTGGCCTCCTGCGGGATCCATGCCGGCGACGTCGTTCTCAGCGCGTGCGGACAGAACCGGCAGACTGACGCCTTGGCATTGCACGCCGGGATCGAAGCCTTGGGAGCCACCGTGATTTCCGTCGGCGGCGACAACGCCGATCAGCAGATCATGGCCATCAAGGATTTCAGCGTCTCGGCCGTCTGTTGCACGCCCAGCCATTTCCTCTACCTGGTCCAGCGGGCCGAGCAGATCGGCGTCGCCCTGCAAGAGCTTCCCTTGCGGGCGGGCGTTTTCGTTGCCGAATCGTTCAACGAGACCCTGCGGCGACAGATCGAGGAGTCGGCCGGGATCAGGGCGTACGAGATTTTCGGCCTGCCGGAGATCGTCTCGCCCGGCATCGGCGCCGAGTGTGGTCACCAGAACGGCCTGCACATCTTCGAGGACCATTTCTACGCGGAGATCGTCGATCCGCAGTCGGGCGCTCCGGTGGCCGACGGTCAGGAAGGCCAACTGGTGCTGACCACGCTGGGCAAAGAGGCCATGCCGCTGATCCGCTACCGCACGCCGGAACTGGCCGCGATCGCGGCCGAGCCCTGTCCGTGCGGCCGCACCATGCGGCGGATTCGTCGGGTCGGGCGGCACGGCGACGACACGTTCGTGATTCAGGGCGTCAGCGTGGCGCCCACGCAGATCGAGGCGGCGCTGCTGGCCGTCGAAGGCACGTTGCCCGATTATCAGATCGTGTTGACCCAAGAGGAGGGCGTTGACCGGGTCGAGGTGCAAATCGAAGTGACCGCCGAGGTTCTCAGTGACCGGATCAGCGTCATGGAAGGCCTGCAGAGCAAACTGGCGGGCGAGATCGAACAGACGTTGGGCGTCGGCGTGCCGGTCCGCCTCGTCGAGCCGCACACGATCCAGCACGACCAGGACAAGGCAAGCCGGATCGTCGACAAGCGGGAGGTTTAGTGACACACGCCGTTAGCCGCTGGGCTTGCCCCGCGTTGGGAACTGCTCGACCGTATCCGAACTTCCCAACGCGGGGCAAGCCCAGCGGCTAACTGATATT
>JAZFUB010000202.1:0-9357 GCA_036447015.1 Thermoguttaceae bacterium
AGAACGAGCATCTTGCGGTCCTGAGTGAGGCAAGACTTCCCTGGGGATCTTTCGGTTTCGCTGATACCGAGCGCGCATCGCAAACCGCTACCCCGCCTTGATACCTGCCAAGATAAGGGGGCCAGCCTCGAAATGCAAGCGTCCGGCACGCCCGATCCGAACATTTTCTCGGATTCGGCGCATGAATGGAACGGTTAGGTAGAATGGGTAACGCAGTTGCGCGGACAGAGACGATGTCCGCATCAACCCGATTGACCGGGAAGGTTTACGCTCGGAATGTTCAGTGTCCTGTACTTCCCTCGCATGTCTGCTTCAGTGAAGGCTCGAATCCCGTTTGGCATCCTTGCCGTTGCGTTTTTCGGGCGGTAGACTTCAATGTTATGATACGTGTCGATACGCAACAAGGCGTCACCATTATCGAGTTGGGTTCGGCTTACGAGTCGCTCGACGACGACGCTCTGGAAGAGATTGGCGGGCTGATCCTGACCAAGGCGACCGCAGTCGAGCCGCCCTGGATG
The DNA here is from genome assembly GCA_036447015.1 of Thermoguttaceae bacterium. Lineage (GTDB taxonomy): Bacteria > Planctomycetota > Planctomycetia > Pirellulales > Thermoguttaceae > JAZFUB01. The sequence continues at coordinate 519 of JAZFUB010000202.1, forward strand.
GTGCTCGATCTATCGGGCACCCGATACATCGGGTCGACGTTCATCGAGTTGATGGTTCGAGCCTGGAAGCGGCTTCGGCAGCGCGGTGGGAATATGGTGCTCTGTGGCGTGCAGCCGTTTTGTGCCGAGGTTTTGCGAACCACCAAGCTCGATACGATCTGGACGGTGGCTGCTACGCGGGAAGAAGCACTGGCGCACGCCGTTGCCGGTCGACAGACCTCGGAAGCTGCCGATGGGGTGGTTCCGTAAGAACTCGTACAGGAATTACTTCCCTATTTGGCTATGAGCAGTGAGCTTTGAGCAGTGGGAAAGCCCATGACTCAAAGCTTAAAGCTCACTGCTCAAAGCCAACACCCAAGAACTGAATCGGGAAGTTATCCCTGTACGAGTTCTAAGAGTGCCGTCGGCCGGACGTGCCTTCAGGCCGAAGGACGTCGGTAGTGTTGGTAGGCCAAGATCACTTCGTAAAGATCCATGGAGATTGTGATCTCGTAATCTTCGAAATCTAGTAGCCAAGTCCGTTGCGACTGGACCACATCGGCCAACAGCGGCAAGACGTCCAGCAACGGAAGCGTGCATGTTTCTCGGTCTTTTTGGTCTCTGCCGACCTCAAGCGTGGCCGAGTCATCCGTAGGACCGTAGTAAATTCGCAAGTGGCTAGCACCCATGGCCAAGATTCCTTCCTCAAACGGGGACATCCCTGTCGGCCGCCGGCCTCTCAGCCCGCGGCTCGTTATGTTCCCCCCGGCGATGACGGCCTATCGCCTGAATTCATTGTTATATCGGCCGGAAGAGTCTTGCGGGTTTGATCTTTTTTGGGGAAAATGACCTTTTTGAGTTTTGGAATTGATGGTGCGGTCGTAGACGATAAGCCGATTCCTTCGCAAGTCGGGATCTGCCTGGTAGCCTGGGCGAAATAGGTGAAGTCTGCCACGTGCCTTGACAACCGTATCATGATGCGCTAGATTCCGACCCAAGCAACTTCGTCTGTTTTTGTGAGAAGCTGCGTCGTTCCACGAACGACGCCTGTCAACCATTCGGGCCACTACGGTACTATCATGGCCACTACGGCAACAATCGACCTGCGGCACGTTGCTCGCGGGCTGGGTATTTCCGCCGCACAGGTTCAAGCAGTCGTCGAGTTGCTTGATGACGGGAACACGGTCCCTTTCATCACCCGGTATCGCAAGGATCAGACCGGAGGGCTCGACGAAGAGCAAGTCCGGCAAGTGCAGGCTCGGTTGACGAAGATGCGTCAACTGGCCGAGCGAAAGCAGACGATCCTTCGCTCGATCGAGGCCCAGGGCAAGCTGACCGAAGAACTGGCCAAGCAGATCCATGCGGCCACGACGACGAAACGGTTGGAAGACCTATATCTGCCTTACAAGCCCAAGAAGCAGACGTTGGCCACTGCGGCCCGAGAACGTGGCTTGGAGCCCCTGGCACGCGAGATTCTCGAAGCCGCCGCCTGTGCGGATCTCGATGCCCGAGCGGCCGATTTCGTCAACACCGACCGCAAAGTTCCCACGCCTGCCGAGGCCCTGTTGGGAGCGGGCCATATCTTGGCCGAGCAGTTCAGCGAACGGGCCGACCTGCGCGGACAACTTCGCGAGGTTTTCCAACGCACCGGCAAGTTCGTCAGCAAACGAATCGCAGCCGAGCCCGAGACTTTCCAAGAGGTCGACAAACCGGCCGAACCCGTGACAGTTCCGTCGGAAGCATCGGAAAGCCCGTCGGCTGAGCCCCAGACGCCTTCGACAGATTCGGTTGCCCCCGACGCGACAACCGGAGCCACGGATTCCAACGCCGACGCCACGGATCAGCCACCGGCAACACCGGACAATCCCGCCGAGAAGCCGGCCGAAGCGGCAGATGTCCAGCAGCAGCCCAGCGAAGTAACGTCGGCCGATACGCCCACTGCGGAAACCGGCGACACGGACACGCCATCACCTGAAGCCCCGTCGCCTGAAGCCCCGTCGCCTGAAGCCCCCGCCACGGCCGAGCAGTCGAAACCGGCCGAGACCGACGAGGTGGCATCTCCTTCCCCGACGACCGAACCGAAACCGACCGAGGCTGCCACGACGAAGCAGCCTGCTGTTGCAAAACAGCCTGCCGCCAAGAAAAAAGTCGCCATGACGAAGAAGGAGGAGAGGGCGGCCCAGCGAAAACTGAAAAAGCAGAAGGCGGAAGAGAAGAAGATCAAGGCCTACAGCGATTACTTCGACTACAGCGAGGAAGTCAAAAAGATCCCCGTCCACCGCGTCTTGGCAATGAATCGCGGCGAGCGGGCCAAGGTGTTGCGAGTGAAGATCGAAGTGGACCTCGACGCCGTCGAGAAGGTCGTCGAGGAGTTGCTCGTTCCGGGCGACCACCCCCATGCCGACTATTTGCGAGGTTGCGCACGCGATGCGCTGACGCGGCTGATTCTTCCGAGTTTGGAACGGGATATCCGACGCGAGTTGACCGATCGGGCCGAGTTGCACGCGGTCAAGGTCTTCGCTCGAAACCTACGGAACCTGTTGCTGCAACCGCCCGTTCGCGACCGTCGCGTGTTGGCGGTCGACCCGGGCTATAAGAGCGGATGCAAGTTGGTCGCGCTCGACCAGTTCGGCAACGTGCTCGATCACGGCGTCATCTACCTGGTCGGCCGAGCGGAGCGACGCAAGCGGGCCAAGGAGAAGGTCGTCGAGTTGATTCGCCGATTCCAGATCGGCGTGGCGGTGATCGGCAACGGAACCGCGTGTCGCGACTGCGAGAACTTCTTCTGCGAACTGATCGAAAACGAGCTGAAAGACGACGGCGTGGCCTATGTCATCGTCAACGAGGCAGGGGCCAGCGTCTATTCGACCAATGCGATCGGCCGGGAAGAATTCCCCAACTACGACGCCACGTTGCGCGGTGCCATCTCGATCGGCCGCCGCCTGCAGGACCCCTTGAGCGAGTTGGTCAAGATCGATCCGGCCAACATCGGTGTGGGCATGTACCAGCACGACGTTCGTGCCAAGCATCTGCGTGTTTCGCTCGACGAAGTGGTCGAGTCGTGCGTGAATTACGTCGCCGTCGACGTCAATTCGGCCAGCCCCTCGTTGCTGCGTTATGTCTCGGGATTGAACCAGTTGACGGCCCGGCGGATTTACGAGCACCGTACCGAGAACGGCCCGTTCCGCAACCGCGAACAGCTCAAGGACGTAGCCGGCTTCGGCGCTGCAACGTTCGTTCAGTCGGCCGGGTTCCTGAAGATCCGCGGCGGCGACAGCCCGCTCGACGGTACCTGGATTCATCCGGAAAGCTACGAGACGGCCACCCAGGTGTTGGCCAAGCTGGGCCATTCGCCGGCCGATCTGGCCGGTAAGGAGTCGGCTGCCCAACTGGGCCAGGACGCGGCCAAGGTCGACGTCGAGGAAATGGCCAAGGAGTTGGGCGTCGGCACGCTGACGCTCAAAGACATCCTGGCCCAACTGGCGCGACCCGGTCGCGACCCGCGCGAGGACCTTCCCAAACCGGTCTTCAAACAGGGAGTGATGAAGCTGGAGGATCTCAGTCCCGGCATGGAACTGACGGGAACCGTATTGAACGTGGTCGACTTCGGTGCGTTCGTCGACATCGGTATGCACGACAGCGGGTTGGTTCACGTCAGCCGATTGGCCGACCGATTCATTCAGGATCCGCACGAGGCGGTCGCGGTCGGCAATATCGTCAAAGTCTGGGTCGTCGAAGTCGACAAGGAGCGGCGACGTGTCTCGTTGACGATGATCCAGCCGGGAACCGAACGGCCACGCCCTGCTCGCGGCCGAGGAAAGCCCCAAGAGGGAAAGCCCCAAGAGGGAAAGCCCCGGGAGGGAAAGAGCACCGAGCACAAACCGGCCGGCGGAAAACCTCGGACCGACGCCGGCCCTCAGGCGGGCAGGTCGCGGGACTCGCAGCAATCGAAGCAGAAGGGACCGCCTCGAACCTCAGACGGCAGAGGCAAGGATTCTCGATCGCGAGACGGGCGATCGAGGGACGGACGCGGTCGCGGCCGGGATCGTCGGCCGGCGAAGATCGAGTATCGCCCCAAGGTCCAGCCGAAACCGATTGTCCCCTTGACCGAGGACATGAAGAAGGGCAACGAGTCGATGCGGACCTTTGGCGACCTGGCCCAGTTCTTCGATCTGAAACAGGGCACCGAAAGCGGACGCAAGCCCGACGACCAAGCGAAGGCAAAGAAGAAAAAGCCGCCAAAGAAAAAGGACGAGCTGCCAAAGCAAGACCAGCCGCAAGAGACCGGCGAGGCCGTCGAGAGTACCGTGATCGAGACAGCGGCCATCGAGAGCACCATCGTCGATAGCACCATTGTCGAGACTAACGTTGTCGAGACCGCTGGAGTCGAGACGCCTCAGTCGCCCATCTTGTCGCAAGGCGACACGGTCGAAACGCCGGCGGACACGCCCGACGTGCTGACGCCCGAAGTCCAAACGCCCGACGTCCAAACGCCCGACGTCCAAACGCCCGAAGTCCAAACGCCCGAAGTCCAAACGCCCGACGCCACGCCTGCCGAGGAGCCGCCCGTCGAGAAGCTGCCTGTCAAATCGCAGGATCCCAAGCCGGAAGACGAACCACACGACTGAGCCACCCATGACGGATTTCAACGAACGGCTGGAGAAAGCGATCGAACGGGGCCACCGTCGCGGTAGTGCCCATGCGGAGGCCAAGGCCGAGAAGGCGCTGAGCGAGAAAGAGCTTGCCCGACTCCACTCGCAGTTTCGGCTGAAGGTTTCCGAGCACATCGAAGCCTGCCTGCGAAAGCTGGCCGATCACTTTCCCGGCTTCCGTTTCGAGACGATCGTCGGCGAGCGAGGCTGGGGCGCCGGCATCAGTCGCGACGACATCCACGTAAAGTCGGGTCGCCGCACCAACCTCTACAGCCGCCTGGAGATGCTCATCCGCCCGGCCGGCCCCTACCACGTGCTCGATCTGGCCGCCAAGGCCACGGTCCGCAACAAGGAACTCTTCAACCGATCCCACTACCAACGTCTGACCGAAGTCGACCCAACCTCCTTCAACGAGATGATCGATCTCTGGGTGCTCGAATACGCCGAGCTCTACGCAGCGAAGTAGATGTAGGGTGACGGGTGGCCTCCGGGATCGCCGGTTCTTGACGGGAAAAATGGGGCAAGGTAAAATACAAGTTCCCCCAAATCGCACAGGTCCCGTGCAGGGTATCAGGAGAAACTCCGCCATGACGCCGATCGAGCTTCCCGAGCGATTGAACGCGGCGGCCGTGCTGGTCGATTCGCATCTGGACGAAGGACGCGCCGACAAGCCGGCAATCCTTTGCGGCGACCGAACGATCACGTACCGCGACCTCTCCCAGGGCATCAACCGCGTCGGCAACGCGCTGCGAGACCTGGGCGTCCGCATGGAGGAACGGGTCGCCATCCTGATGCCCGACACGCCCGAGTGCGCGTTCGCGTTTTTCGGAGCCATCAAGATCGGCGCGGTCGCGATTCCGATCAATACGCTCCTGAAGCCGAAGGATTACGAGTACATGCTCAACGACAGCCGCGCTCGCGTGCTGATCGTGGATCCCTCGATTCTGGATCGAGTCACGCCGATTCGCGACGAGTTGAAGTACCTCGAAAACATCATCGTCGCCGGCGACCCGCCCGAGGGATGTCTCGCGTTGGACCAACTCATGCAACAGGCGTCGCCGTCGCTGGAGCCGGTCGACACGAGCAAGGACGACTCGGCCTTTTGGCTCTACAGCTCGGGAACGACCGGGTTCCCCAAGGGCACGATCCACTTGCACCACGACATGCTGGTCGAGGCCGATCTGTACGCCCGCCGGACCATCGGGCTGAAGGAGTCCGACGTCTCGTTTTCCGTGGCCAAGCTGTTCTTCGCCTATGGGCTGGGCAACGGACTCTACTTTCCGTTGCGGCTCGGCGGGACCACGGTGTTGTTGCCCGATCGGCCCATGCCGCAGACCGTTTTCGATGTGATCGACACGTACGAGCCGACCGTCTTCTACGGCGTGCCGACCAGCTATGCGGCGATACTGCACCTTGCCGAGAAGACCGATCGCACGAGTCTCGGCCGGGTTCGGATGTGCGTCTCGGCCGGCGAGCCGCTACCAAAGCATCTCTACGACAAGTGGCTCGAACGTTTTGGCGTCGAGATTCTCGACGGGATCGGTTCGACCGAGATCCTTCATATTTTCATCTCGAATCGGCCCGGCGCGGCCCGCGCCGGCAGCACCGGACAGATCGTGCCCGGCTACGAAGGCAAGATCGTCGACGAGGACGGCAACGAGGTGCCCGTCCGCACCGTGGGCACGCTACTGATCAAGGGCGAGAGCATTGCGGCCGGCTATTGGAACAAACACGAACAGACGAAAAACACGTTCCTCGGCGAGTGGATCAACACGCACGACAAGTTCCTCATCGACGAGGACGGCTACTACTGGTATGCCGGCCGGACCGACGACATGATGAAGGTCGGCGGCCAGGCCGTGTGGCCCACCGACGTCGAAGCCATTCTGCAGCAACACCCGGCCGTGCTGGAAAGCGGTGTCGCCGGCATCGCCGACGAAGATGGACTGATGAAGCCGCACGCCTTTGTCGTCCTGAAGGATAAGAACGACGCGTCCGACGAGTTGGGGCGAGAACTGCAGGATTTCGTCAAGAAAACGACCGCCCCGCACAAGTATCCGCGCACCGTGCGGTTCGTCGAAGAACTGCCCAAGACGGCCACGGGCAAGATCAAGCGATACGAACTCCGCGCGATGCTCTCGGCCGGCGACGGTTAGTCCCGTTAGCCGCTGGGCTTGCCCCGCGCTGTGTCGGTAGAATCTTTGGGCAAGACAGCGCGGGGCAAGCCCAGCGGCTAACATGCCCCTCCTCAATACGGCAGTCCCCCCAGCCGTGCCGTCAGACACTCCGACAGCACGACGATATCTTCCGAGCAGAAGTATTCCTCGATATTGCTTGGCAACAACAGCGTGGCCGATGGGGGAAACTCCTCGTCGGCCGCGTGCCAGATCAGCCGTAGCGGCACACGCGGGAACTCGTCGAAGTCGAACGTCGCATCGCCGGTGAGCGGATCGGCTCCTGCCGCATCGCGGCCACCGAGTGCTTCTGCCGCGGCACGTAGCTTTTCGGCGTCGCGGCCGGCGGTCGCGCAGAGGCGACGGATCACCCGGCCCTGGTAGGTATCCGAATACGATCGGGCAGCCAACAGATCGGCGAAGGTCGTGTCCGGCACCCGACGCTCGGGCCGATCCTTGATCGCCAGGTAGTGCAGGGCGAGGATGCGCCATCCCGCGCCGACCGGCTCGCCGGCCGCCGTGTTCATGCGTCCTGCGGAAATGTCCACTTCGAAGACGTCGTCGAAGACGGGCAGCCGCCAGACGCTTCCTTCACGCTTCGCACCGAGCCACTGGAACTGGTCCTCCGACTGATGAGCGAGTGCCTCGAAACCCATTTCGGTGGCACGCGGGTAGTTTTTCTGCGGCGACGGGACGTGAGGTTTCACAAATTCATGCTCCCATTAGTACTGCAACACGAAGTTGGCCGCCGGGGTCATCGCAACCAACGCGAAAGCGCGGACTCTACGGTTCGCTGGGCCATCGTCGTTTAGCGGCCGGGCTTGCCCGGCGTGTTTTTGGCGACCAGGGCAGTTCAAAACGCGCCGGGCAAGCCCGGCCGCTAAACACGCACCCAATCACTCTTCTAGGAGAACAGACTCCGGGCCCTGGCTTTTGCCGTCTCTGTTTTTAGGCCATCGAGAACGTCTTTGTCCAGCCCTTTGGAATCCGAGTTGAGGTTTGCCACCCCCAGATCGGCCAGCCGATGGGCGTCCGAGACGATGCGGAACTCGGGCGTTTCCAGCGTGGTTCCGCTCAGAAAGCTTGCCGTGGTCTGACAGACACGCTCAATGACATCGGTATCGAGGCCGATTTCTTCGAGCGTTTCTCTTGCCCGGGCTGGGTCCCAAGTGTCGCCGCTCGTTTCGTTGGCAGCCCGGAGCAGCTCGATTTCCAGCAGAAGAGCTGCGGCGAAGACGACACGTGGATCGCCACCCTCGGCGGACACGAGGTGCTTGGCGTGCTGAAAAACGACCATTGCATGGGTGACCCGGGCGGGGTCCGACTCGCACTGCTCCTTGACGGCCTGAAGCAGTCGGCCGGTAAGTGCCCCCCCGCCGATGTTCGCCGCCGCGTCGCGTGGCGGTGCAAATCCCAGGCATTCCTCGGCATAGGCGCACCAAGTGGCACACTCGAAATCGGCCTTCGGATTCTTGAACCGATGGTTGCACTTCGAGCAGCGACCGGACATTTCGTCCTTGAAGAGTTCGACCGAATGGCCGCACTTCGGGCAGGGTACCTCGAAGGCAGCGTCGTCTTTCCAGTACCGCATGTCTTGTCCGGGACACTTCACGATATGCAGCACCTATGTAGGGATGTTCGTTGTGGGTCTGAAACGATCGGGTATCAGCCGCAGCAGATTATAACAAGTATACCTGGTAAATATTGGCATTGTCGATACGCACCCTCCGCATCTCCGGCCGATGGAATCCCGACGAAAATCACGGGATTCCGAACGGCATCCTTGCGTGCAATTATCACCGTGCCTATAATTGTTGGCTTGTCCTGCGTTTAGACAAGTCCGGTGGTACGTCCGTACGTCCCAATCGTCTGAACTGTCTATTTACGCAACTACCGGTTTGAGAAAGCGTTGCGGTATTGCCTCTTCGGGTCGGCGATCTAGTATTTCATCGTTCTTCCTGTGTGGAATTCCGCAGTTCTAGTCGATTGGACCCTCATGAAGTTTGCGATCGTAGGAAAAGGGGGCGTAGGCAA
>JAZFUB010000203.1:0-22940 GCA_036447015.1 Thermoguttaceae bacterium
GAAAAGCTTGCGCCAACAGCGGAATATCCTCACGCCGGTCGCAGAGCGCCGGCAATTCGATCGTGATCGTTCCCAACGCGGCGGCAAGCTCCTCGCAATACCCGGCCTGTCGGACCAACGGCTCGAGCGGCCGTCCGGCCGTAGCGATCAACCGCAGTGGAAACGGCCGGTCGACGAGCAACGCGACGAGTTCTTCCTGGAGTTCGTGGGAAAGTTCATCGACTTCGTTCAACAACAGCGCGCTATTGCCGGCCGCCTCGCCCAACGAATGGCCCGACGCCAACGCACTGAGCGTCGAGCGGATCAACTCGGGCCCCAAGACCGAACAGGCCAGCGGAATCAACGAGCCGCTCGTCGAGCCCCCGCTGCCATAGTGAATCGCAGCGGCCGTGTGCTGCCGACCGCTGCCCGGTGGGCCGACCAAGAGCACACTGCCGTGGCCGGCCGCGGCTAACTCGATCTGACGCCGTGCCTTGCGCACTGCCGGGCTGGTGCCGAGGAGCCGATCGGCCCGGTAGCGCCCGGCCGCCTGACGGCGAAACGCTCGGATCTGCTCATGCAACTCGGGCGACTCGGCTTCGTGGACCGATGGAGTCGACACGTCGGACCCGTCCAACGGCCCTTCGGCGTCCTCGCGATCGAGAATGGCCACGAGGGCAAGCATGTCGACCGTATCGTCGGTGCCCTGCAACGGGAGGAAGCGTGCCCGGCGATGCGTCGCATGACCGTCCCCGCGGGAACACGAAACCGTGGCCGTGGCCTGGCGACCGGCCATGGCCGACGCCGGTGGACACAATCGGGCAGCCACCGCATCCGGGCCCGTTGAATCGGGACTCGAATGGTAGGCACATCGCCGACCGAGCAATCCTTCGGCCGCTGACCCCAACCAGTCGAGGCAGGCCCGATTGCAGAAAACGATCGTCAACTCGTCGTCGAGCACATAGATCGGCTCGGCAGCCGAGTTCAGAAGTCGGGTAAGTGCGGCGGTGGTGACGCGGTTTCGGCCCATGTTTTGCGGTCAACCGAGAGGAGTTTTTGGGAATCCGTCTCCCCTTCAGTGTACACGGCGGCCGGCTTGGCGGCAAACGAGGCCCGAACCAGCGGTCTTGGATAGATACCGATCGCCAGGGCCAAGACGGCGCAGGCAACGGCCGCACACCAGGACCCCAGGCCGCCTTCCGCTCGGGGAGTTGCCAGCGGGGTGCGGAAGTACATCGTCCCGATGATCCGCAGATAATAGGCCGCCGCGATCGCCGCATTGATCACACCGATAATCGCCAGGCCGATGAACCAGGGTCGCAGGTTGCCGCCGGCCGTTTGCCCCTCGACGCTCAGCGCACTGAGGAAGATCGACAGTTTTCCTTGGAAACCGGCCAGCGGTGGAATGCCCGCCAGGCTGAACATGAAGACGGCGGTCATGGCGGCCGCGACCGGACGCGTACGTCCCAGGCCGGCCAGTTCGTCGATCCCTTCGACCGGATTGTCGCGATGTCCCAGGTAGTCGAGCACGGCGAAGGTGCCGATCGTGGCGACCGTGTAGACGCACAGATAGAACATCATCGCCCCGAGCCCGCCGAAGGCCATCGGTTGGCCCGTGGCACGAGAAGCCAACGCGACGGCCAGCCCAATGAGCATGTAGCCCGCATGAGCGATCGACGAATAGGCGAGCAACCGCCGCAGATTGTCCTGCCACAGGGCCACCACGTTGCCGAAGGTCATCGTCAGCACGGCCAGCACGAACACGACCCGCCAGCCATCGGCTTCCGTACCCGGCATGGCCGCAACCACGATGCGAGCCAAGGCAACGAACCCGGCCGCCTTCGGCAAGACCGAAAGGATGGCCCCGTTGGTGTACGTGGTGCCCTGGTAGACGTCGGGGGCATAGAAATGGAACGGAACGGCCGCGATCTTGAAACCCAGCCCGGCGAGGATCAGCACCAGTGCCACCTTGCTCAGATCGGCAAGCCCGGCCGACGCGCCGGCAACCGCCCGCATGGCCGTCAGATCGGTCGTGCCGGTCGTGCCATAGAGGAAACTGAATCCATAGAGGAGCATCGCCGAGGCCAGAATGCTCAAGAAAAAGTATTTCAGGGTCGCTTCCTGAGAGTTCGAATCGCGCCGGCCCAAGTAGAGCAGGATGTAGGTGGGAATCGAGATCAGCTCCAGCCCGAGGAACAGCAGGACCACCTCGGACGCCCCGCTGACGAGCATCAACCCGGCAATGGCCAACAGCAGCGAACCGACGTACTCGGACGTACCCGGTCCACTCAACGGCCTGGAGGAGAGCAACACGAACAGCCCGCCGAACGCCAGGGCCAACCATCGGCCGAAGGTAGCCAATCCGTCACTCGAAACGGGCCCCTCGACGACCGACATACCGCCCTGCAACCAGAGAGAGCCCGCGGCCAGGAGGATCCCGCCGGCCGCGATCCAACTCCACCGCTTCGGCGCATCAATGAACGCCCCGGCGACGTAGATCGCCAATGCCGCGGCAATCAACACGCACTCGGGAATCAGCAGGCAAACGGTTTCAGTCGACACGAGCCAGGTTTCCTTCAATGGGCTTGGAAGCGATTGGTGGATCGGCCGGATTGGAATCTTTCGCACCGGCAGCGATGTCCATCGCCGGGGTGGTCAGCGCATCGAGCGTCGGGCTAATCCGATCGAGGAAGAAGCTCGGTTGCAGGCCGATCCACAGGATGAACACGCACAGCGGGGCCAAGGCACAAATCTCCCGGGTCGAAAGATCGCGAACCGGCGGTTCCTTCGGATCGTGCTTCGGCTCGCGAAGCGGCCCGAAAAAGACCCGTTGGACGAGATACAGCATGTACCATGCGCCCAACACGACGCCCGAGACGGCCGCCACGGCAATCACGCGGTAGAGCATCACGTACTGCGTCGGTGCATCGCCCCAGGCACGCTGGAACATGCCGATCAGCAGCAGGATTTCACCGGCGAATCCGTTGAGCCCCGGCACCCCGATGCTCGAGAAAGTCATCACCAACATGAAAAAGGCCAGCACGGGCGTTTGTCGGGCCAGCCCTCCGAGGTCGGCGATTTCTCGCGTGTGGTAGCGTTCGTAGAGCATGCCGACCAGCGCGAAGAGCCCGCCGGTCGACAGCCCGTGGTTGACCATCTGCAAGACGCCGCCCTGCATACCCAGCCGATTGACGGCAAAGATCCCCAGCATACAGAAGCCCAGGTGGCTGACACTGGAGTAAGCGATCAGCCGTTTCATGTCGGTTTGGGCCAACGCGACCAGTGCCCCGTAGACGATGCCGGCGACCGCGAGGGTGAGCATCCACGGCATGCAGGCCACGGTTGCGTCGGGTAGCATCGCGACGTTGAATCGGACGAACCCGTAGGTGCCGATCTTCAGCAACACGCCGGCCAGGATCACGCTGCCGGCGGTCGGGGCTTGCACGTGGGCAAGCGGCAACCAGGTGTGCAATGGGAAGAGCGGCACCTTGATCGCGAACCCGGCGAACAGGGCAACGAAGAGCCACCACTGTAATCCCGTATCCATCGGATTATTGGTCAGGTATAGGGTCAGTTCGGCGATCGAGAAAGTCACTACCTCGCTCGCCGAATCGTGCGCAACCCACAAGACGATGGCCAGCAAACCCAGGAACGTCAGCACGCTGCCGGCCAAAGTGAACAGGAAGAACTTGATGGCCGCGTAGCGCCGCGCTTCGCTCCCCCAGATGCCGATCAGGAAGAACAGCGGGATCAGCGTGAACTCGAAGAAGACGTAGAACAGGATGATGTCGCCGGCAACGAACACGCCGAGCATGCCGGTCTCCAGCAGCAGCAACAGCCGATAGTAGAGCGGTGCCTGCTGGTCGATCGCCTCCCACCCGACCAACACGGCCGTGATCATCAGCATCGCCGTCAGGCCGAACATCCAGACGCTCAGGCCGTCCAGGGCGATGTTGAAATGGATGGCGGACGACGAGTCGGGCGACGAGCCGGGCCATCCCAGCCACGTCACGTCCGTCTGGGCGAAGGCCGCGTCGCCGGCCGGGTAGCTGAACACGAGGATCGCGGCCAGCACGCACGTCAGCAGGACCGTCGCCAGGGCGCTGACTCGGGCAACCCGGCGATCGGACCCGATCACCAGGGCCCCGCCCAAGGGAAGCAACACGGTTACTAGCAGCAGTGTATCCATTGATTAGTGTTTCATCGCAGTCGAAGTTAGCCCGGTCGCCTGCGACCGGAATAGCCGGGCAGTCCGCCGCATCATCCGGTCGCAGGCGACCGGGCTAACAGTGAATCATAAACGGTATTGTGTTTACTTCTCTTACATCAACAACACGCCGATCAGCACCAACAGTCCCAAGACCATGGCCATGGCGTAGAACTGCACCATCCCGTTCTGCAACGGCCGGAGTCCGGCACCGACCAGCATTGGGAATAGACCGACGGCGTTGACCAGCCCGTCGACCAGGGTGCGGTCGATCCAATAGCACAGCCAGGCCACCGCGCGAATTGGCACGACGACCAGGACGTTGTAGATTTCGTCGAAGAAGAATTTTCCGTGCGACAGGCGGTAAAGTCCGACCGCATCCATCACCCGAGTCAGTCGGTCTCTCAGCGCCGGACTCCCAAGGTAAAGCACGACGGCCAAGCCGATGCCGGCCAGAGCGATCACCGTGCTGATGATTGCCACTCCCAGATGGCTCCCTTCACCCGTCGCGTGACCGGCCGTTTCGTGTGCAATCGCACTGAGGTAGGCAAGCGACGGAGTCTTCGCCAGAAAACCCTCAAAGCCACCCGTCGGTCCGAAAAGGACACCGACGAGCAACGCACCGGCGGCCAGGATCATCAACGGCACGGTCATCGATCGCGGCGACTCATGGGCATGATGGCCCGCTGCCTTCGGAATCCGCTCTTCGCCGTAGAATGTCAGGAAAAACGCGCGGAACGTATAGAACGCGGTCAAGAACGCGGTGAACAGGCCCGCCAGATACAACCAATGATACAGCGGATGCACAGCGGCCTGATCGTGGACGGCCGCGAGGACCATGTCCTTGCTCCAGAACCCGGCAAACGGCAAAACACCCGCCAGGGCCAGGCTGCCGAACAGGAACGTCCAATGCGTCGTGGGCATCAATCGCCGCAGACCGCCGAATTGCCGCACGTCGATCACTCCGCCCATGGCGTGCATCACGCTGCCGGCACCGAGGAACAGCAGGGCCTTGAAAAACGCATGCGTAAACAGGTGGAACATGCCGGCCGTAATGCCCAGGGCCGTGGCCGCCCCCAGCCCGAGGAACATGTAGCCGAGCTGGCTGATCGTCGAATAGGCGAGGATCCGCTTCAGATCGGTCTGCGTCAGCGCGATCAGTGCGGCCAACAGGGCCGTGAACCCACCGACGACGGCCACCACGTGCTGCGCATCGGTCGATGCCTGAAACAGCGGCGTACATCGGGCCACCATGTAGACGCCGGCGGTGACCATCGTGGCCGCGTGGATCAAGGCGCTGACCGGCGTGGGGCCTTCCATCGCGTCGGGTAGCCAAACGTGCAACGGGAATTGGGCGCTTTTGCCGCAGGCTCCCAGCAACAGCAGCAGACAGATGGCCGTACCGACGGTACCGGTCGTATACGCGCCGGGCGTACTGAGCATGGTCTGGCCGAAGATGCCCAACGATTGGACCTGTCCGTCGACAATCGTATCGTGGAAATCGAGCGTGCCGTAGGTCGTCCACAGCAGGAACAGCCCCAGCGCGAAACCGAAGTCGCCGATCCGGTTGACCAGGAACGCCTTCTTGCCGGCCGCGGCCGCCTCGGGCTTTTGGAACCAGAAGCCGATCAGCAGGTAGCTGCACATGCCGACCGCTTCCCAGAAGACGTACAGCAACACGAAGTTGCTGACCGAAACGAGCATCGTCATCGAAAAGACGAACAGGGGGATGTACGTGAAGAACCGCCAATAGCCCGGGTCGTCGTGCATGTAGCCGATCGAATAGATCGCCACCAACAGCGAAACGAACGTGACCATCGCCAGCATGGTCGCCGTGAGCGGGTCGGCCCGAAGGACGATTTCGATCCGGAAATCTCCCTGGTAGACCGCGTCGCCCACCGGCGAGTCGTAGTCGTAGGCGTCCTCGACAGCGGCCCAACTCCAAAGGGTAACGGTCTCCTCGTAGCCGATCTTGTCCGGATCCACCGGCTCGCTTTCGCCGCTTACCTGGAGGACGAGGATCAGACTCATGAGGCAACTGAGCCCGATGGCGGCGACCGTGGGCCAATGGCTCTGCTCGCGCAGCACCTTCTTACCCAACGTTGCGGTCAACAGCGTCGCGATCAGCGGCATCGCCGGAATCAGGATCAACAGTGTTTTGATTTCAAACATTCGGACGGTAATCCGTCTGCTCGGGTTTTAGTTTGGGTTCGACGCCGGCCGTGGTCAGCGTGGGCCATGGCTCGGACGGTTCGGTCGGCGGCTCGGGGAGTTGGGGCTCCTCGAACGGAAGCTGGTTGTCTTCTCGCAACTCGCCCCAGACGGCCACATCGAGGTTTCCCGTCCGCCTGAAGAGCATCAACACCAGCGCCAAGACGATCGCCGCTTCGCAGGCCGCCACGGCAATGATGAAGATCACCAGCATCTGCCCGCCGAAATCGTTGTGAAAACGGCTCCACGCGACCAGACTCAGCGAGACGCCCTGCAACATCATCTCGGCCGCGAGGAACATCACGATCATGTTCCGCCGGCTAAGAAAGCCGATCATACCGATGCCGAACAGCAGGGCACCGACGACCAGATAGTTTTGCAGTAGGGCGACTTCGCTGTACATGGTCTATTCGCTTATCTCCCGTTTGTTGGTTTGTGCAACGATCACGGCCGCGCCGATCAGGGCCGCCGTGAGCAGGACTCCGGCCACTTCGACGGCGACCAGGTGCCGGCCGAACAGCTCGGCACCGAGCAGGGCCGTGTGCTGCTTGGCCAAAACGCGCTGGGCCAGGCTTTCGGCCGCCGCGGCCTGCAACTCGCCCGATCGCTGGGCGGCGGTCAACACGCTGCTGACGGTCATCGAGAGGATCCCGACGATCACGCTGCCGGTGGCCACGGAAACCAGCGCCTCCCAACTCGTGCGATCGTAGGCCGCCTTGCCCTCGGGTTGGGCCAGCATCAGCACGAATATGAACGTGACCAGGATCGCGCCGGCATAGACGGCCACCGTCGCCACGGCCAGGAACTGGGCACCGATGAACAACAACAATCCGGCCGATCCCATCAGCGACAGGCCGAACCAAAGGGCACAGTACAACGGATTGCGGAACGTCACGGCGGCGGCCGCCCCAACGACGGTCACGCCGGCAAGGATAAAGAAAACGCTCTCGGTTACCACGCTACCGATGCCCGGGAATCGCGACGCCAAAAGGCCCAATGCGACGGCCCCCAGCAACGCCCCGAGCCAACGCTGCCGCATCGCGCCTCCCGAGCCGCCGCGCGGCAGCATCAGCCACATCGAGGCGGCGCCCAACACGGTCGCCAGCGTGAAAATTTGGTACAACTCGATCACGACGTTCCTCCCGACTTCGCACGGTCCGGCTGCCGCTTCGAGGGCATCGGCTCCGTTTCCTTGGTCCGATCGTAGACGCTCAGCAGCTTCTCCTTATCGAAGATCATCTCCTCGCGGCTCTTGCCCGACAGGTCGTAGAGACTGGTCAACTCGATCGCTTCCACGGGGCAAGCCTCTTCGCACATCCCGCAGAAGATACACCGAAGCTCGTCGATTTGGAAGCTCTGGGGATACTTTTCCCGATCGGGCCAAGGGCTTTCGGACGCGATGATGTCGATACAATCGGCCGGGCAGGCGGTCGCGCAGAGGAAACAGGCGACGCATTTCACGCGGCCCTGGTCGTCGCGGTTCAGTCGATGCACGCCCCGATAGATCAACGGGTTGATGATCTCGTGCGGCTCCTCGGGCGAGTAGACCGTCAGGCTCGGTCCGATCAGATGCCGCAGCGTCGTGGTCAACCCCTGCAGGAAGAGCGGCAAGTAGGTCTTGCCCGTGAGGCCCAACTTCGGCTCCTCGACGCGGCGGATGTGTGGGTCGTCGGATTTCATCGGCTTCCCTCCGCCGTCGTCTGCCCCGTATCCCGATAATCCGCTTCCCGATAGGTGGCCACCGGCTCCAGCCGAGGACGGTTGTCGCACGATGCGGGAACGATCAGCGTCACCACCACCCAGGCACCGAACAACACGATCCAGCCGACCACGGCCATGACCGGACCGCCGGCCTGGCCGGTCCACTCGAACCAACAGGCCACGACCACGATGTTGACCAACCCCAACGGGAGCATCACCTTCCAGGCCATCGTCATCAGTTGATCGAAACGGAACCGGGGCCAACTCCATCGAGCCACCATGAAGAAGACGATCACGCCGAGCGTCTTCGACAGCAAAACAACCACCCGAAGCAGAGCGACCACCCAGCCGATTTCCTCGCCGCCGGGACCGTTGGCCGCATCGGTCAGTCCCCAGAAATGCCAACCGCCGAAGAAGAGGATGACCATCAGGAACGACGCGGCGATCATGTGCAGGTACTCGCCCACAAGGTACATCATCAGCTTCATGCCCGAGTATTCGGTATGATAGCCGGCCACCAGTTCCTGCTCGGCCTCGGCCAGGTCGAACGGCAGTCGGCCCGCCTCGGCAAAGGCGGCGATAGCGAAGACCACGAACCCGAGCGGCTGGACCATCACGTTCCAATAACCCGAGTCGGCCTGGGCGGCAATGATCACATCGAGCCGCAACGAGCCGGCGAGAAACACGACGCCGAGGATCCCCAGCCCGAGCGGCAGTTCGTAGGAGATCATGGCGGCCGCGCTGCGCAGTCCGCCCATCAGGCTATACTTGTTGTTGCTGGCCCAACCGCCCAGCATGACGCCGTAGACCGCCACGCTGCCGACGGCGAACATGTAGATCATGCCCACATCCAAACCGGGTGCGGCCATCAGGCGGATCGGGTCGCTTACGCCCCAACTCTCCGGAAACGGGATCGACGGCAACACGCTGCCGAACGGGACCACGGCGAAGGCGGCCAACGCGCCGATGAAGAGGATCATCGGGGCCAGGAAGTAAAGGGCCTTGCTGACGTGGCGCGGCGTGAACTCTTCCTTGCAGATGAACTTCACGCCGTCGCAAATCGGTTGCCCGAGCCCGAACAGACGGATATTCGTCATCGGAATGCCGGCCCGATTCGGCCCACGCCGGTCTTGCAGCCAGGCAGCGATCCAGCGCTCCAACAGCACCAGGTACGAAGTGGCGCCCATCAGGCAGCCAATCATCAGGCCGATCTTGATCAGGGATACAATGGTTAGGGAAAGCATAGTCTTATGCCAATAAATTCACTTTCATGTCGATACCCACCTCCGGGATCGGCCCGGCTGCGGCATTGAAATAACTCACCTCCCGGGCCACTTCGTCGAGCACGGCCCGGGCGCTATAGAGGCCTTTGCGCCCCAACAATTCCCAGAAGACACTCCCCTCGGTCCGAACCGACCCCGGCGGGCGGATCGCCCAACGGGCCGATTGCAGCCGGTCGCCCCGATTCACGTAGGAACCGTCGCGCTCGGCAAAGGCGGCCCCGGGTAACTCGTACTCGGCTCGCTCGGACAGCGGCGAGGCGAACAGGTCCTGGACCACGAGCAACTCCAGTGAGCCGAATCGCTCGGCCGTCGGCGCGTCGATCCAATCGGTCTTGTAACCGCCGGAGATCCACATGCCGCGAATCTCGCCGGCGGCCAGTTCCGGCAAGAACTCGTCCAGCGTGGTCACCCGGCCCGCGAAATGGGCGATTACCTGCTCCACACCGCGGCGATTGGGACATTTTTCGGCTGAAATCGTGAAACCGCCAGGGAACCGCTCGTCTTCGCCAACCACGGGCACCGGCCCGAGGATCAACGGGGCTTTGCCGTCGAGTTGCCGAATGTACTGGCACAGCAAGTAGGCCTCTTCGACCGTCAAGTGGGGCGAGAGGACCGCGGCCAACCGCCCGGCGCCGCGTAGCCGTTCGTCCAACTGGGCCGGCAAGGTGGTCCAATCCAGCGGCACGACCGATCCGCCCTCGCGACGACGCGGCTCCCACAGACGGCTGTCGTTGTGGACGTGCGGATAGCCATAGCGGCCCTCATTGCAGATCCACCACTCGTTCACTTCCGCGTTTTCTCGCGGCTTCAGGCGGTGAATCCGATCCTGATTCTCTTCGATCCAGATCGAGCAGCCGGTCGCACAACCGGTGCAAATGCCCGGGTGCCGCTGCATGAACCAGACTCGCTGGCGATACAGAAACTCTTTGTCGCCGAGCGCCCCGACCGGGCAAAGGTCGACCACGTTGCCCGAGAGGTTGTTTTGAAGTGGGAAGTCGGGCATCACGTCGATTTCGCCGTGCGAGCCTCGATTGATCAGCATCAACTCACTGGTGCCGGTGATCTCGCGGGTGAACCGGATGCAGCGGCTGCACTGGATGCAGCGGTCGACGAACAGCGTGACCGTGTCGCCCACGTCGCGACGTCGGCTGGTAAACGGCCGGATGTCGGCCCGACGCTCGTCCTCGCCATACTCGAAGTGGTAATCCTGCAGGAGGCACTCGCCCGCCTTGTCGCAGATTGGGCAGTCGATCGGATGGTTCAGCAGCAGGCGCTCTTCGACCATGGCCCGGGCGTGCTGCACTTTTTCGCTGTTGGTGACAATCACCACACCGTCGACGGCCGGCGTGTTGCAAGCGGGCACGAGCTTCGGCATCAGCGACACGTCGCCCGTCTTCGGATCGCGCGTGCCCGTCTCGATCAAACACATGCGGCAACTTCCTGCGACCGAGAGGCCCGGGTGCCAGCAGTAGTGCGGGATCTCGATCCCCGCCAGCCGCGCAGCCTCGATGGCATTGAGCCGCGGCTCATCAGGAATCTCGACTTCGCGTTGGTCGATCAGGATCGTTGCCATAAAAAACTTCTTGTAGGGTGCGTCTGGACGCACCAAAGGAATCAAATTGCCGTGCCGCTCAAGGCCTCTTCAACTGCCATGACCGGTTCGGTTTCGCTATACCCTTGCGGGTTGGTCTTCTTAATGTAGTCCTCGAACTCGTCGCGGAATTTGTCGATCGAATTCTTGATCGGCCAGGCGGCCCCATCGGCCAGTCCGCAGATCGTCGTGCCGGGGATGATGCCGATCGTCGCGCTGATTTCCAGCAGCAGATCGAGATCCTTCAACCGGCCCCGGCCCGCCTTGATTCGCTCCATCATTTGCAGTGCCCACTCGGTCCCTTCGCGGCATGGCGTGCATTGGCCGCAACTCTCGTGGGCGAAGAACCGGCAACTGTTGTGCAGGTAGTCGATCATCGAATAGGTTTCGTCCATCACGACCGCACAACCGGTCCCCAGGCCCAGGCATCCGACCAGACCGGGTCCGGTGAAATCCATTTTCGTGTCCAATTCGTCCGCGGTCAGCAGTCCCGTGCTCAATCCACCCGGCACGACCGCCTTGGCCTTGCGATCTTTCCACACACCACCGCCGAACTCTTCGATCAGTTCGCGGCAGGTGATGCCCAGCGGGGCCTCGTAGCAGCCGGGCCGATTGACATGTCCGCTGATGCCGAACAGTTTTGGGCCATAGCTGCCCGGGTCGCGGGGATTGGCCGGGTCGGGCGGCGTGCCGATCGACTTGAACCAGTCGACACCCCGATCGAGGATCTGTTTCACGCAGGCAACCGTTTCGACGTTGTTCACGACGGTCGGCTTGCGGAAGAGCCCTTCGACGGCCGGGAAAGGCGGCTTGATTCGCGGCCATGCCCGGCGGCCTTCGATGCTCTCGATCAGGCCCGTCTCTTCGCCGCAGATATAGGCCGCCGCACCGCGATGGATCGTAATGTCGAGCGAGAACTCGGAGCCCAGGATATTTTTGCCCAAGTACCCGGCCGCATAACACTCGTCGATGGCCGCCTGCATCCGGCGGTACGACAACGGGTATTCGTAGCGGAGATAGATGTAGGCGGTCGCTGCCCGAGTGGCGTAGCAACTGAGGATCGTGCCTTCGAGGACCTGGTGCGGGTCGAGCTCCATCTGCACGCGGTTGCAGATCGTCGCCGGCTCGCTCTCGTCCGCATTGACGCAGAAGTAGACGGGACCCGGATGATCCTCGGGCAGGAACGACCACTTCAGCCCGGTCGGGAACCCGGCCCCACCCCGGCCACGCAGGTTGGCATCGCGAACGGTCTCGATGACCTGCTTGGGGCTTTTTTCCTTGAGCGTCTTTCGCAACGTACGATACCCACCGCCGGCCTCATACACGGCGCGCGTGTGGCTCTGCTCTTTCGTGATGTTGGCCAGCAGGACCGGTTCGTAGTTGGACATTTCTTGGTATTCTATTTCAACGTGTTCAGCAACTGGTCGATCTTCTCTTCCGTCATGTTCTTATGCAGCGTGTCGTTGACCAGGATGGCCGGCGCATGGTCGCAGGCGCCCAGGCATTCGGCAAATTCCAGGGTGATTCGTCCGTCGGGGGTCGTTTCGCCGGGGCGGATCTCCAGCTTCTCGCACAGATAGTCCAACAATCCCTCGCCACCTCGGCCGGCACAACTCAACGAGCGGCAGACCCACATCCGGGCCCGTCCGAGCGGCTTGTCCTGTTCGAAGAAGCCGTAGAACGAAAGCGTGTCCTGCACCTGTGCCGGAGCCAACTCGAGCAGTTCGGCAATCTCGACCACGGCCTGCAACGGCACATAGCCCAACCGCTCCTGAACCAAATGCAACGCCGGCAAGGTAACGGCCTGCCGGGTCGGATAGCGCGAGAAGATCGCACGAATCGCTTCGCGGATCTCGTCACTCAGGATGGTTTCGGTGGTGGACATTGTTCGTCGTTGCTCTTACCGATCCAACTCGGCGGCGATAATGTTCAAACTTCCCAACACGGCCACGACGTCGCTTAGCATGTGGCCTCGGATCAGGTGGGGGAATAGTGAAAAATGGAGGAACGAGGGTGGACGGCATCGGGCCCGATAGGCGGCGCTGGTGCCGTCGCCGACCAGGTAGAACCCCAGCTCGCCGTTGGGCGCTTCGGTGGCCGCGTAGCTCTCGCCACAGGGGACCGTCAAGCCACGATTGCTCATCACCAACTCGAAATGCGAAATCAGCCCCTCGATCGTCGAATAGACGGCCTGTGACTCCGGCAGCCGGGCTCGCTCGTCGATCCCTATGTTGACCGGGCCCGGCGGCAGGTTGTCGACCGCCTGCTCGATGATCTTCATGCTCTCGCGGATCTCGGCCATTCGGACCAGGTATCGGGCATAGCTGTCGCCGGCCGTCGCAACACAAACATTGAAGTCGAAGTCTTTGTAGGCCAGGTACGGCTCGTCGATGCGCAGATCCCGCTCTACACCGCTTGCCCGGGCGATCGGGCCGCTTGCCGAACGATTGATCGCCTCTTCCCGGGTCAACACGCCGACGCCCTTGGTCCGATCGATGAAGATGCGGTTGCGGTTCAGCAGGTTTTCCGAATCGCGGAGCACGGTGGTCATCTTCTTGAGGAAGGCACGGATCAGTTCGATCGCCTCGGGCGTGATGTCGTGCGTCAGGCCTCCGACGCGGGTGTAGCTGTTGGTGAACCGCGCTCCGCACATGGCCTCGAAAATATCGAGCACGAACTCGCGTGGATTGAAGACGTACATGAAGAACGTGAACGCGCCCGTGTCGAGCCCGACCGCTCCGTTGCAGACCAGGTGGTCGCAGATGCGGGCCAGCTCGGCAACGATGACGCGGATATATTGACACCGCGGCGGGACCTCGATCCCCATCAGCTTCTCGACCGCGTGGTGCCAGGCCACGTTGTTGGCCACCGGCGAGACATAGTTCATCCGGTCGGTCACGGTCACGTACTGGTTGTAGTCGAGCGTTTCGCCCAGTTTCTCGAAGCCCGAGTGCAAGTAACCGATGTCGGGCATGGCGTCGATAACCCGTTCGCCGTCGAGCTTCATCACCAGACGCAACGTCGTATGCGTGGCCGGATGCTGCGGACCGATGTTCATCGTCCACAGATAGGGCTGCGGTTCGTCGTGGGCCAAGTCGCCCGAATGGGGTTCGCGTGTCAGTGGCATCGTGTTAGCGGCATCGTGTTAGCGGCATCTCAGCCTTCGGCTCGTGTTAGGACCGGGAAATTGTGCCGCTCGCCACGGCCCTGCAATGGATAGTCTTTGCGCAACGGATGGGCCTGGAACGCATCGGGCAAGACGATCCGGCGCAGGTCGGGATGACCGTCGAAACGGATGCCGAACAGGTCCCAGACCTCGCGTTCCAACCAGTTGGCCCCTTCCCACAAATCGACGACGCTCGGCACCGTCGGCTCGGGGTCGTTGACGAATGTCCGCACCGTGATCCGCTCGTTCGTCTCGACTCGGGCCAGCAAATAGACCATCCCGAACCGGTCCGCCGCATCGCGATACTCAAGGTAATCGACGCACGTCACGTCGACCAGATAATCGAACCCGAGCTGTTCCTTGAGCGTCGTCAAGACGTCGTGAATCGATGCCAGCGGCACGACAACGCGCGTCTGGCCACGAAACTCGCTGAACGTCAGGTCGCTATGCGCAGCTTTCAGGGCTTCGATCGTAGAGGGTTCGGTCATTGGTGAAGGCTTATCAATCCGTTGATTTATGAATTCGTTTTCTCAATTAGCGCACGCTTCGGCCGCTGTCGCGACGGGGCGTCGAACTGCTGGCCGAATATCTTGTTCTCTTGCTGGATCTTCGCCTGCAGGTCGACGATCGACTGGATCAACTGCTCGGGCCGCGGCGGGCAACCGGGTACGTAGACGTCGACCGGCATGAAGCGGTCGATCCCTTGCACGACGCTGTACGTGTCGAACACACCTCCGGTCGAGCAGCAGGCACCCATCGAAATGCACCATTTCGGCTCGAGCATTTGCTGCCAGATCCGCTGCAAGACGGGCAACATCTTCATCACCACCCGACCGGCCACGATCATCAGGTCGCACTGCCGCGGGCTGAAACGGAACACCTCGGCCCCGAAACGCGAGATATCCGTGCGACTGGCCCCGGTCGACATCAACTCGATGCCGCAACAGGCCGTGGCGTACGGCATCGGCCAAAGGCTGTAGCTGCGGCACCAACCGACCAGTTCGTCGAGCTTCGTGACTCTCACATTCTCGGGCAGTTCGACTATCGCCACCGGAAGACCCCCTTGCGCCAGTCGTAGATGAATCCCAAGGTCAGCATTCCGATAAAGACCATCACACCGGGAAAGACGAGAGACTGATTCTCCAGTAGGTGCCGGCCGGACGACGAATGCTTCAATGCGTCGGCCGTTTCCATCAGTGAAGCATCGGCGGGAGCCGACTGTGCGGCCGGTGCCAGTGCCAGCTTGGCCGGTCGGGCCGTCACTGCCCAGGGATAGAGGAAGAGCAACTCGACGTCGAAGACCAGAAACGCGATCGCCAGGAGATGGAACCGGATGTCGAACCGGCGCCGGGTGTCGTGGATCGGGTCCATGCCGCTTTCGTACGGCATCCCCTTGACGCGCCCCGGCCGACGTGGATTCATCAGATTGCCCAGGACGACCAATCCGACGGCCATGCAGAGCAGGCAGGCGACGAGAAGTAGTATCGGTAGAATGAGATCTTGATCTTGCATGGCGAGCGACCCTACTCCGTCAGTGGAGACTCAAGGTCGCATTTTATTGTGGCTCCGTCCGGCCGTCAACCCGCCGACGAACGGTTCTCAACACATGATGCGTCCTGTGGCTGCCCGCATCAATCATCAGGGCTGGCAGCAGGGCGGGCGGCGGAGCACATGACCGCCGGAGGCTCGCTCCAGCGACAAAACTCCATGCAATGGGAGCACACGGCGATAGAGAAATGGTATAAAGAAGGCTGGCCGCGAAATGCATGAAAAAAGCCCTTCGTAGGCGGGGCAGGGACCTACGAAGGGCAAGCGTGTGAGGGGAGACCCCTCACGTAAGACAATTATGATTGAGAAGCTGCGTCGCCTCAACCCCACTTCCTGGGGGTAAATTTATTTCTTGCGTCGGCTCGGTTTTGTGTGCTGATTGATGGCTCGTGGCCGTGTGAAAGAATCCCTTGAGAGGAACAGACCCTGAGAGGAACAGACCCTGAGAGGAACAAACCCCGTGAATCTTGATCCGGCTGATCTGCTGCGCCAACTGGTCGACATCCCAAGCGTTAATCCGATGGGTGGCCCCATTTCCAGCCCCATTCTGGGGGAGCGTCGATTGACCGCACATTTGGAGAGCGTGTTGCAAGGATTCGGGCTGGTCGTCGAGCGACAGGCCGTTGCCGAAGGTCGGGAGAACCTGATTGGCCGTCTCGATGGCGACGTTCCACCGCAGCAGGGCGGGAAATTGATCCTCCTCGACGCCCACCAGGATACTGTGCCGGTCGAAGGGATGACGATCGAACCGTTCAAGGCGGAACTGCGCGAAGGACGGATCTACGGCCGAGGAGCCTGTGACGTCAAGGGTGGCATGGCGGCCATCCTGGCAGCCGTCGGTGAATTGGCCCGCCGACGGACTGCCGACATGCCCACGGTCGTGGTCGCTTGTACGGTGAACGAGGAGTATGGCTTCACGGGAGCCCTGGAACTGACGAAACTGTGGACCGACCGATCCGGTGGAATCATTCCTCGCGTGCCCGACGCGGCGGTGGTCGCCGAACCGACCGACCTGAACGTCGTCGTTGCCCACAAGGGCGTTGCCCGATGGAAATGCCATACGAAGGGTCGTGCCGCACACAGCGCACGACCGGACGCCGGCGACAATGCGATCTACGCGATGGCCCACGTGCTCCGAGCGATCGAGCACTACGCGACCGAGATCGTCGGCCGTCAGCCGGCACCGAACTCCAGCGGCAGGGACCCCAACGCACAGGATCTCTGCCCGGCCACGGTGAGCGTAGGAACGATCCATGGCGGGACCAGCGTCAACACGGTGCCCGAGCGTTGTACGATCGAGATCGACCGGCGGCTTCTCCCCGGCGAAAACCCCGACGAGGCACGCCGCCATCTGATCGACTTCGTTGATGGCGAGTTGGACGATCGTACGCGGTCCGGCACATCCATCGAGCACGAACCGTTGAACCTGCGAGGGCCGGGCCTGTCGGACGAGTGCAACGGCCCGTTGGCCGAGGGGCTTCTCGTCGCGATCGAGCAAGTGACGGCCAATCGGCGGAAGATGGGCGTGCCCTACGGTACCAACGCTGCCATTTACGCAGCCACGGGCGTGCCCTCGGTCGTCTTCGGACCCGGCTCGATCGATCAGGCCCACACGGCCGACGAGTGGATCGACGTCGAATCGCTGCGCCAGGCGGCCGAAATCTACGAGCGATTTGCCCGCACATTCGCGTAGCCACCTTGTTTCATCCCCGGAATCTGTGATCTGCAAGAGGTGGCCGACGCTCCGCCCGAGGCATGGTATCGGGCGAAGGAAGAGATCCTCCGCCATCCGCTGGCGGCGGGGCAACTCCTCTCGGCAGACGGCAAGACGATGTTGATGCTGGTCGATGTCTCCTGGGCGACCGGCGAGGTGGAACGTGTTGCGAAAGACGCATGCAAGGGCTCCGGGATGCGGGTACGTGTCACGGGGACCGCCCCCCTGCGGGATTCGCAACGGGCGGCCTTCGACGAAGATCATACTCGCATTGTGGTGATCGCCTGCGTGCTCGTGTTTGCCTTCGAGTTGACCGGACGATCGATCGTCAAAGGGCTGTATATGCAACGTTTGGTCGGCGATTTGGCTTGGAGCCTGACTCTGGCGGCCGGGGTGATCTTTGTGGTTCTCTCGGTGGCCTATCGCTCGATTCGGATCGGCCTGATTTCCGTGATACCGAACCTGCTTCCTCTGGCAGCCACGGCAACGGTTCGGGCGGTTTGGGATACGTCGCTGGATATCGCCAGCGCGTGTGCGCTGGTCGTTTGCCTCGGGATAGCCGTCGACGACACGATCCACTTCCTGACCCGGTTTCAACACGAGATGAAGACCGGGCTGGACGTTGCCGCTTCGATTCGTCGCACGTTCGTTACCGTCGGCAACGCGCTGGTGATGACGACGGTCGTGATGATGGCCGGTTTCGCCACCGTGTTGACCAGCCAACTGCCCACGCACCAGTCGTTCGCGGCCATGGGTTGCATCACCCTGGGAGCCGCTCTGCTTGCCGACCTGATCATCTTGCCTGCGCTGCTGCTGTGTTTCTTCCGCCGCAGTGGAGATACGTGCCCATCTGAAGACTGCCGAGACCACGCTGGATGATGGCAGATCTCCCGACACAATGGGCCGGGAATTTGACATTTCTTGACGTGGGGGTTAAGATCGCACCATAGGTTGGATGGACCGTCATCTGCTGCGATTTCTGGAGGAGACCCCATGGCGATGCGACGAAGCGGGCGGCGGCTTGCCGTGGAGTCGCTGGAAGAGCGACGCCTGCTGTCGATGTCGCCTCACGTCGGACCATCCACGGTCTTCTACGACTACGTGGAAGACGGCACGTTGAAAGGGGGTCGCATCGAAGTCGATCCGGCCAATCCCCATCTTGCGGCGGTCGGCTCCACCAAGGCGGCTGCTGCGTGGAACGTGGCCACCGTCGTCGACAATGGACCGACCGACAACCGCATCGACCTGGTCCTGGTCGGAGATGGATACACGGTCAACGAGATGGGAACGTACCAAAGCCACGTGAGCAGTCTGTTGCCCACGTTCTTCGGAGAGTTCCCGCTCAGCGCCTACTCGACGTACTTCAACGTGCATCGCGTGGACGTCATCTCGATCGAATCGGGTGTGGATGGCGACCCGGACGAGGGCATCGAACGCGACACGGCACTGGACATGGGGTTCTGGTGTAGCGACACCGAGCGATTGCTCTGCGTCAACGTATCCAAGGCGTTGGCCGCCGCAAACGACGCTCCCGACGTGGAGCAAGTCTTGGCCTTGGCAAACACAAGCAAGTACGGCGGGGCCGGATACGGTGGCAGCAATCTGGGAACCGTGTCCGGCGCAAACAGCGCCGCCGTCCAGGTCGCGCTTCACGAGTTCGGACATTCCTTCGCCGATCTGGCGGACGAATACGACTACGGCGAAGACCCCGACTACACCGGCCCCGAACCACGGGACGCCAATGTCAGTATCTACGACGAGGTCGCCATGGCCGCCGGGAGCCGCAAGTGGTACCGCTGGCTGGACGAGCCGAATGTCGGCACGTTCGAGGGAGCCATGTATCGCGAAACGGGCGTCTACCGGCCCACGAGCAATTCGAAGATGCGCAACCTCAACCGGCCTTTCGAGCAGGTCAACGTCGAGCAGTTCCTGTTTTCGATCTACGAGACGGTTCGGCCCATCGACGACGCTACGGAGCCGGGTACGTACGATCAGACCACCACGTTCTTCGTCGATCCGCTCGATCCGACCACGCATAGCCTCGACGTCCAATGGTTCCTCGACGACGAGCCGATTCCGGGGGCCGTCGGCTCGACGCTCGATCCCTCGACGCTCGGTCTGGCGCCCGGAAGCTACCGGCTGATGGTGGAAGTGGTCGACAACACGGACCTGGTGCGGGACGAGTCGTTCCGCACCAATCGGATGACCGATGAGCGAACCTGGACGTTGATTCAAACCATTACCACCGGTCGAATTCAGGGGACCGTCTGGAACGATCTGGACGGCGACGGGACAATCGACGAGGAGCCGGGAATCGACGGTGTCACCGTGACGCTCTACGACGCCGACGGCAACGTGTTGGACGGCCAAGTGACGACCGGCGGGGGAGCCTATCTGTTCGACGACGTACCGGTCGGCGCCTATCGCGTGGGTGTGGACTACGGCACGATTTCCCTGGTCGACTTCGTCCCCACCCGGGGGCTCAACCCCCAAGTCGTCGAGTTCGAGGCCGGCGAGGAACCGATCGTAAATTTCGGTTTTCGGGAACACGTCGGCCCGTTGATCGTCACCACGGTCGACGACGTGGATAACGGCGACTATACGGTCGACGATCTCGGTCTTCGCGAGGCGCTGCGGTCGGCCGCGATCCGTGCCGGCGATGATGTGATTCGGTTCGACGACAGCCTCGACGACGCCATCTTTGCTCTGGATCCGGCCTTGGGACAACTCGATATCGACAGCAACGTGGCAATCCAAGGCTCGGGGGGCCAGAGTATCACCATGCGCGACGCCGACACGCTGCTGGCCGTTTCGGGTGACGTGACGGCTACCCTAAGCCGCCTGGCGATCCGCGACAGCGACTTCCCGGCCGACCTTGCCGAGTCCTGGGGCACCATCTACAACGCAGGCACGTTGACGCTCGACGAATTCACGATCGCCAACAACAGAACCCTCACCAGTATCATCATCAATATGGGCCAACTGACAATCAACCGCAGTGCGATCTTCGGGAACTTTGCCGACTCTTACTACGGCGCAGGGCCCATGAACTACGGGACGATGACGATCCGCAACACCACGATCTCGGGCAACTCGTCCGGCGGAGCCGGAGCCGGGCTGGTCAACGCTGGAGAACTGACGATAACCAACGCGACGATCGTCTCAAACGCGGGGGCAGAGGGCGGACCCAGCGGCGTCTTCATTCAAGCCGGTACCACCACTCTCTACAATACGATCGTCGCCGGCAACACGCCCGGCGATGTGGGTGGATGGGGTTCACTAGACCCCGCCAGTTCGCATAACCTCATCGGCGGCGATCCGAAGTTGGCACCGCTGGCCGACAACGGTGGGCTGACGATGACGCACGCCCCTCTGGTCGGGAGTCCGACCATCGACGCCGGCAGCAACGACCGAGCCGTCGATGCCGGTCTGAGTGCCGACCAGCGGGGTGCGGATCGCTTCCTCGATGGAGATGCCGACGGAACCGCCACGGTCGATGTCGGGGCCTTCGAACTCGTGTCGGAGGTCGTCGTCTCCGCAGCGGTCGTCGACCGTCGCATCTTCTACAACAACAGCGTGTGGGACGGCAGCGACGACGCAGCCAATGAAGCCGACGATGGGGCAATCGCGCCCGACAAGGAGGCTCTGCGGCTGGGGACTACCCAGACGTCGGCCAACTACACGAACTATGCCAAGGGTATCAACGGGATCATGGTCGACATCGACGGATTGGCCCGTGCCATGGACCTCAGCGCGGCCGACGATTTCGCGTTTCGTGTCGGCAACGACAACGACCCCGGCGGCTGGACGATTGCCCCCGCTCCACGCCCTCTGACCGTGCGTCAGGGAGCCGGAATCGACGGCTCCGATCGTGTCACGATCACGTGGCCCGACAACGCGATCGAAAACCAATGGTTGCAGGTCATCGTTCGGACAACGGAAAACACGGGCCTGGACGAGGCCGATGTCTTCTACTTCGGCAATGCCATCGCGGAAGCGGGCGATCAGGTCATCAACACGATTGTCAACGCCACCGATGAAATCGTTGCCCGAAACTACCAGCATGGCGCAGCGAACCCGGCACAGATCGACGACCCCTACGACTACGACCGCGACGGATTGGTCAACGGCACCGACCAGATCATCGCGCGAAACCACCAGACGAATCCCCTGACGATGCTGCGGAAGATCACCGCCCCGGCCGCCGACGCCGTGTTGCAACAAGCCTCCGAGCCGAAGACACATCTTCCAGAAGCATCGCCAATCGATCCAGACTGGCTTTTCGAATTCGAGTGGATGAATTCAAAGGACCGGACCGATGCGAAAAACGTCAAACAGACGGAAATCCCCTGGTTACTCCTCGAACTGTAGATGCTAGCTTCCTCCGTAGGTCAGGCACCCCGCTGCCTGACACAATGATCAGCGCAGTTGTCAGGCAGCGGAGTGCCTGACCTACCTGGCTTGGAAAACGGCAGGCCGTCGGCCTGCAGAAACGCATCGACGATCATTTGAAAATCGCGGTTGCCCGTGTCGGCGTCTGTTGCTACCTTGCGCATGAAAAATCCTCCTTGGCTTGTAATGCAACACAAAGCCAAGGAGGACTCCATACTATTCGGCCAAGGAGGGCCGAAACTCCAACGCAGGGCGAAAATAAAAAATATCCCGCCGTGTGTCAAGGGAGCTTATGCGCCGACATGCACAAAAAGGCACGACAGTGCCATTCGTTCCTGACACCTTTTCTCCCCCGCTCCAATCAAGTAATACATCTTGCCCACATTTCCTTCGCATAAAACCGGTTCGCGTAGGTACGTGATTTTATCCGAACTTCCACATCGTCCAACTTATTTCTGAGGAGAGGTAGTTTAATCTTGAGAACGTCATCATATCCTTGGGTGCCGAGTTCGTGGTTTCGACCGGCAAAGGCGTGGCCCCAAGTGACGACCGCAGGTCCTGCGATCCGTTTGCTACCTCCACCCGCGACAACGTCCATTTCGACCAGCGGCAAACCGAGTTCTCCAGAGACGCCGAAAGGCCATGGCACCCTGATTCGCGGTGTCCTGAATTCGACACGAAATGCCCAATAGGCGACCCACTCACCGGCCACCATTGGCTCATACGGACCGTAACAGGTCCATCCCTCGCTTGTAGTGCAAGGGTCTTCCCACCAATCATCACGAATGCGCGCTCGATGACTCTTCCGTACACGATTGTGGCCAAGATCCCGATGAGATCCTTCTCGTTTGGACCAAGGATTCCGCAATAGATCCGCAGGCAGATCCTCCGTGTAATCGGCACCCATTAGCGAGGAACTCCAATCATGTGGAACTTCGTCGCGACACTTGTTTACGTAAGACCGACGACGGTGCCGACGACAAGCCTCTGCGTCGTCACCGAAAACCAGAGCCCCCATGCCGCCAGCGCAGATTGTAACGAATTCTCGCCGATCCATTCTCAACCTCCTTTGATTTGGCTTGCTCAATCGCGACGCAACAGTGATCGCGTGAAATGCAACGAACACTGCGAGTTTGCCCCTTTTTAAC
>JAZFUB010000204.1:0-3556 GCA_036447015.1 Thermoguttaceae bacterium
GATGCACCTGTGGAAGGATCGCATCCACCAGCTTATCGAGACGATGCCTACCGCCACGGAGGATCAGATCGCGTGGCGGCTGGTCGAGGAAATCTCGATCAAGGGGGCCGCTCTGTTGAAACCGATCTTCGAGCAGCACGGAGGCAAGAACGGACGGCTCTCGATTCAGACCGATCCGCGATTGTATCGCGACACCGACGCGCTGGTCAGCCAAGCGCTGCACTTCGACCGGCTTGCCCCGAATCTGATCGTGAAGATCCCGGTGACCAAGGCCGGAGTGGCAGCCATCGAGGAGTTGACCTATCGGGGCGTGAGCATCAACGCCACGGTCAGTTTTGCCCTGTCGCAGTGCATCGCCGTGGCCGAGGCCGTCGAGCGAGGCCTGACCCGCCGCGAGAACGAAGCGAAAGACATCGGCACCATGGGCCCGGTGTGTACCATCATGGTGGGCCGACTGGACGACTGGCTCAAAACGGTCGCCGACCGGCAGGATATCATCACCGATCCCGGTTACCTGGAATGGGCCGGCGTTGCGACGTTCAAGAAGACCTACAAGATCTTTCGGGAGCGGGGCTACCGGTTGCGGCTTCTATCGGCCGCTTTCCGCAATCACATGCACTGGAGCGAGTTCATCGGAGGAGACGTGGTCATCTCGCCGCCGTACAAGTGGCAACTGCGCTACAACGCCAGCGACGTCGAGGTGATCTCACGGATCGATCAACCGGTCGACCCCAGGATCACCGATGAGCTTCTGAAAAAGTTCGTCGACTTCCGCAGAGCCTATAACGAAGACGGACTGAGTATCGAAGAGTTCGACACCTTCGGGCCCACGGCAAGGACACTGAGGCAGTTTATCCAAGCATCGCTCGACCTGGCGATCCTGATTCGCGACTTCATGATCCCCGATCCGGATCTCGACACCTGTAGCTGAATTCGCCGGTGGACATGGGCGGAAACGTCGGCTATGCTATCCAGCGTGTGCAGCTTCCCGCTGCTGGGCGAATATCGAGTGGACCGCAAGGATAGGAGTTGCCATGAATCGTTTGTTTCCTGCTGAATTTTCCCGGTTGTGCCGGCTGCTTGTGGGCGGCGGCCTTGCTTTTCTCAGTGGGCTCGCTTTCGACCTGCCGGCAACGGGCGCCGAGACGTCACGGCTTTGGGGCCTGACCGGTGAGCGATGGGAGGCCGACGGGCGGTTGCCGGATTACTCGTACGCCGGGTACGGCCGTGGCGAGCGGCCCCTGCCCGAGCGCCGCCCTGATGTCAGTGTCAAAGACTTCGGTGCCGTCGGCGACGGGAAGACCGACGACACCGACGCATTCGTACGAGCCCTGGACGAGGCCGGTGGGAAGGTGATCGCCGTGCCGCCCGGCCGGTACGTGATCACGGATATCCTCGATATTCGCAAATCCGGAACCGTGCTGCAGGGCGCGGGACCGAAGCAGACGGTGATCTACGTGCCCAAACCGCTGGAGAAGATTCGCTCCAACATGGGCGCGACCACCGGCGGTCGGCCGACGTCGAACTATTCCTGGTCGGGTGGGATCATTTGGGCCAGGGGCCAGTGGACCGGCGATGCGCTGTCGAGGGTGACGGTGCCGGCCCGTCGCGGCGAGACGGTGCTCGTCGTGGATCGGCCGGACCGCTTCGAGGTCGGCGACGAGGTTCGCCTGGACCTGCGAGACGACGGCGACGGCAGCCTTATTCATCATCTCTACGCCGGCGACCCGGGCGACTTCGATAACCTCAGAGGTGTACGGGAAACCTGGATTGCGCGTGTCGTCGAAGTGGACGGCAAAGCACGGCGCATTGTGCTCGATCGTCCCTTGCGAACCGACGTCCGGCCGCAGTGGGAGCCGTCGCTCTATCCCGCCCAAAGCACGGCCGAAGAGATCGGCATCGAGCATCTGGCCTTCGAGTTCCCCGTCACGCCGTACCAGGGCCACTTCACGGAACTGGGTTACAACGCCATTGCCTACAACGGCGTGCGCAACGGCTGGGTACGCGACGTCGAGATCCGCCACGCCGACAGCGGCATGTTCATCAGTGGAGCCAACATCACGATTACCGGCGTCGTATGGGTATCCGACCGGAAGCCGAACCAAAACCGCAACAGCACGGGTCACCACGGCATCACGCTGGGCGGAACCGACCAACTGCTCGACGACTTCGACTTCCGCACCACGTTCATTCACGACATCACGACGTCGCGCGGCTCGGCGGGCAACGTCGTCCGCAACGGCCGCGGCGAAGACCTGGCCTTCGACCACCACAAGTACGCCAACCACGCCAACCTGTTCTCCGACGTCGATGCCGGCGTGGGAAGCAACATCTTCCATTCCGGTGGCGGCGCGAAGCTCGGCCGGCACTGCGGTGCGTGGACTACGTGGTGGAATATCCGGACGGATCGGCCCGTCGGTTTCCCCGCCGGTTGGGCGACGGACATGATCAATATCATCGGCGTCAAAGCAGATGGCCAGCCCGTCACCGATGCCCAAGGCCGCTGGTTCGAGGTGATCGCACCCGAGCGGCTACGTCCCCGGGACCTTTACGAAGCGCAATTGAAGCGGCGGCTGACCACGCGCTGAATCGGTTGGAAAACGGCGCCGACCTTGCGACGTGACAGGGGCCGGATGTCGCGGATCTACTGCGGTTCGTATTCGACGATCAACTCGGCCGGGTGGCCACCCTCTCGCATCACGTAGTCGATGCCGTCACAACTCGTTGGATCGAGCACCAGGCTCAACTCGGTCTTTCCCGACAGTTCGACGTTCAGCGGACATTCCACCACCTGACCCTCGACAACACGCCCCAGCCGGCCGAGTTCCTTGCCGATCGCCGGGCGGTTGAGATACGTGACGCTCTTCTCGTCCCACGGCCCGGCGGTCAAGCAGACGCGGCCCGAGTCACGCGACGGATTGCCCCCGTTGTGCAGCCGCAATCGAACGCTGACGGCCTTGCCCGGGATGTCGACGCGAAACTTCAGATAGGTCAACGCATGGTCGAGGTCGCCCATCTCGCTCGCCCCGCCGTCGACCCAAGAGGTGCTGACGGACCCTTGATTCTGGTCGAGATATCGCTTCCTGGCACAAGCGTCTTCGACCACTTCGAAGATTTTGCGCCCGCGCCGGCCAAGGTGCGTGACGGTGGCCGTCCGCGAGAGTTCAATCGAACCGTCAGCGCGGACCAACTTCACGGCGATCGCATACGTTCCGGCCGGAACGTCCGGCGCAACGCTCGCACTGAGCGGCAACGTCGTTCGCTCGCCGCCGGCAAGCCGCAGCGGCTTCCGTTTCAGCGAGACATCGAACCCGTCGGGCGCGTCGATCTGCAGGGTCCCATCGAACGGTGTTTCGCACAGATTCGCCAGTTTTAGCTCGCCTGACTGCGTCGAGTCCACTTGGCTGAGCAGGAAACTGGGCGTTTGGCAACCGAGTGTGAGCATTCGCTGCCGGACGATCTCGACCCCTTGAAGGATCGGCAGTTGATCGACGCCCTCGACGGGTCCCTTCGGCAGCAGTTCGATCACCAGCTTTTCGTCCACTTCAATGCCGTC
>JAZFUB010000205.1:0-2614 GCA_036447015.1 Thermoguttaceae bacterium
TCTCTGCTTGGCGATCATGTCGCCGTGCCGGCGACCGCTAAACGGGCGGATGAGGGTGTTACACGCCCCACTCTCGTAGCCGTTGGGCGGAAATCTTCACGTTTTCCGCTCCGGCCACTTCGAGCGTTGTCGCTCCGTCGAAACCGGTTTCCTTCAACGCGCCGATGATGGCCGGCAGGTCGATCACTCCGTCGCCCAGCGGGATCACTGCCATGCCACAGCCGGTCAGTGTGCCCCGTTTCGGCTCCATGTCGGCCGGCATGTCCTTCCAGTGGACATGTTTGATCCGCTTGCCAAACGTTTTGACGTAGTCGATCGGTTCGGCGCCGCCGAGCCAGCTATTGCCCGTGTCTAGGCAGATGCCGACCGTCTCTTCGTGGCCCAGCGCGTCGAGCGCTTCGCCCATGAACTCGACCGAATCGGTGATCACGCCGTGCGTCTCGAGCAACAGTTCGACGCCCAGTTCCTCGGCCCAGCGGATCGGCGAGTGGAGCTTCTCGCGGATGCTGAAGAGTTGTTCCTTGTGCGACAGGTTGCGGCCGAACTCGGTTTTGGGCTCCAATTCGGTCGTTATGACGTGTTTGATGCCCAGCAGCTTGGCCAGGCGAATGGACTTGATGACTTCCGTCGTGCCGTAGACCTCCGGACCGCACGGGTCGAACAGGTTGGCATGGGCACAGAACGCGGTCAACTCGATGCCCGCCTCGGCCGCCATG
Organism: Thermoguttaceae bacterium; assembly: GCA_036447015.1. Taxonomy (GTDB): domain Bacteria; phylum Planctomycetota; class Planctomycetia; order Pirellulales; family Thermoguttaceae; genus JAZFUB01. Next base: position 717 of record JAZFUB010000205.1, read on the forward strand.
TCGCGGAGCGTCGCCGGGTGGCTGTCGAGGCTCACCGACGCGGCGAACCCGTACTCGGCCCCCAGCGAAGCGCCGTTGTGGTTGTCGGCCACGTCGGCATACTTGATGCCCATCTCGGCGATGGCCTGAAACTGCCGGGCCATGCCGGTAAACGGTTCGACCAGTGCAAAACATCCGATTTTCATTCTAGAGAATCCTTTCGGGATGATAAGTGATCCGTGGACCCCAACGGGGTCGAAACAACTATTCGACCTGCAACTGACTCCGCCGCAGCGTCAACGAATAGACCGACTCGCCGTCGATCGTGATGCACTGGAACGTGAGTTCCGGATCGGCCTTGGTCGTGTCGAACGTCAACAGGCCGAAGAAATTGCCCTTGTTGTAGGAGAAAACCGCCTGCGGCTTCGTCCCGTGCGTGTGCAGGTTCGTCAACTTCGACGTCTCGAATTCCCAGAGCGTGTAGCCATTCGGGCGCTTGATTTGATAGACGTCGGTTCGATGCCGATCGGCCGAGAGCAAGATCACGCCGGGGATCTTCTCGCGATCGATCAACGAGAAGACTTCCTCGCGTTCCTCCGGCACACCCCACCACGAATCGGCCCCGCCCTTGTCGGCCGTTTCGGTCCACAGGGTGCCCGAGCCGATAACTTTGAACGTTGCGGTCGACGCCTTGAGCTTCTCCAACAGCCACTGCTTCTGGACCGGGCCGAGCATGGTCCCGTCCTTGAACGAACGATAGTAGCGCCCGTCGGTCATGAAGAAATCGACGTCGCCGATCGAGAAATCGAACCAACAGCCGGGCTGCTTTTCGCCGCCGCCGTAATAGGCGTTGTTCCAGTTCTCCTTGAAAACCTTCCAGACCGGCACTTTCCAGTCGGGCTTGAAGCGGTCCGGGCCGCCGGAACAATCGTTGACCCCGAAGTCATGATCGTCCCAAACGGCATACATGGCCGTCGACGACGTCAGACGCCGATACTCGGGCCGAAGCTGACGACGATAGTAGTAAACGCGTTGCAGGTTTCGTTGCAGCGGTTTGTCGATGTAGAGATTGTCGCCGAGGAAGAGAAACGCGATCGGGTCGCACGCCACGATCGCGTCCCAAACGCGTTCGTTCTGGGGGATGTATCGAGATCCGCCGCCGAAGCCGACGTGGAACTTCGCCGCCTGGCCGCGGCTGGGGGCCGTGCGAAACGACGGCAACTCGGGCGCCAATGCGCTCTTGCCGTCGACCAGCACGTCGTAGTGATACACGGTAAAGGGTTGCAGCCCTTCGATGTCCAACAGCGCGGTCAGATCGACCTCCTTGCGGGTCCTGACGACGGCCGAGCGGACCGGCTTGGCCAACTCCTTGCCCGAGCCGACGACGACCTGGACCTCGGCCTCGGCCGGTGTGCGGAGCCAGACGCGAACGCCCCGATCGGTCAGGCAGCCGAGCATCGGCCCGCCGAACAGTTTTAGTTTATGTTTCTTGACCTGGGCACGAATCGCCTCGTGATCGCAGACCGTGGCCAGCGACCCGTCGGGATCGGCGTCGGTGCCCAACAGGGTTTCGACCAGCACCGGCTCCAATTCGCCGAGCACCGGTTCGTCCGGGGGCGTGGCGACCATATCCTTGCCGAAGACAAGCGTTGCCGGCAGGATAAGACTGGTGAGGGCCAAGAATGCGACGGATCGTGGATACTTGCAGAGCATAGCGGTTTTCCTCCGGGTGTCTGGAATACGGTAGTTCATCCGCCCCAATGCTACCCCACGACGTCGGACAATGCAACTGCACGCGTGTTCGTAGCAGGAGAACTGCAAAATCGGTTTTTGTGGAGGAGATGTCTGGGTGGCACGTCCCTGAGGTACGAAGGGCGTGGCTTTCGCGGTGTCACCACGCCCTTCGTACCTCAGGGACG
>JAZFUB010000206.1:0-5972 GCA_036447015.1 Thermoguttaceae bacterium
TTTGTTCACGCGATTTGTAATTCGCCAAACTGAAAAAGGTGTAGTTGTAGGGTGGGCACCGCCCACCAAGAACCAAGAGAAACACGTCAAGCGAATTTTGGTGGGCGGTGCCCACCCTACGGATGAGAGAACCATATCCGACCGACCCCAATTCAAGGAGAACACTCATGTCTCGCGTTCCGATTGCCATCCTGTGCGTTACGCTGTCTCTGGGGGCATGGCAAGCCGCCCCCGCCGCCGAGCCGTTGCCGCCGGCCGCTCAGTGGATCCCCCAAGACGCGTTGCTTGTTGCGGAGATCTCCGACCCGGGGGCCCTGCTCGATCTGGCGTTCGATCCGCGGATGACCGAAAGGGTGACTTCCGTGCCCGCCTACAAACATGTGACCGCTGAGCCGGGTTTCATCCAGTTCCTTGGCATCATCAAGTTCCTCGAAGCGTCGCTGGGGACCGACTTGCAGACGGGACTGAACAAAACGCTTGGCGGCGGCATCACGTTGGCCGCATGTCCCGACGATGTGGCCCTGTTGATCATCGACGCCGAAGACGGCGAGATGCTCAAGAAGCTCCACAACATCCTACTCACCTTCGCGAAAGCCGAAGCCGAGAAAGAGGGGCAGCCCGACCGCGTTCGCTCGGCCGAGTATCGGGGTGTCAGCGGGTGGACGTTCAACGGCAAGGAAGCCCACGCGATTATCGGCAATCGGATGATCTTCGCCAGTGAGTCGAAGGCGCTGCTGAGAATGATCGACCTGCGAGCCGATGAGAATGCCAAGAGCCTGCACACGCTGCCCGCCTATCAGGCTGCCAAGAAAGCTTCCGGTGCCGACTCGGTCGCGTCCGTCTTCGTGAATCTGGGCGTGCTGAAGCAAGTTCCGGGGGTCGCCAAAGCGCTGGCGAACGACGAAAACCCGCTGACGTCGCTTCTCTTCGCCGGTATCACCGAGGCGTTGCAGAACTCGAATTGGCTCGCCTTGGGGCTGAGCATCGAGGACGACGTGCTTTCGCTGCAAGCGACCGCCGACGGCAAGACGGGCGACCCCGAGGGTGCGGCCGCCTTCGCCTTCTCCAGCGAACCGGGCGTAGGGGCGTTGCCGAATCTGGTCGTGCCGCGCCGGATTGCCGCTTTGAGTTTCTGGCGCGACCTGCACGCATTCTACGGCGCCAAGGACGACCTATTTCCCGATCGTACCTCGGGGCTGATCTTCTTCGAGAACATGATGGGGATCTTCTTCAGCGGACGCGATCTGACCGAAGACGTCCTGGCCGAGACCCATCCGGAAGTCCGCATCGTGGTGGCCGAGCAAGATTACGGCGACCACGCACCCCAACTGCAAATACCCTCGTTCGGAGCCATCTTCCGGCTGCGCGACGCGGAGAAGTTCGCCCTGGTGGCCGAAGAGGCGTGGCAGAAAGCGATCGGGCTGGTCAACTTCACTCGTGGCCAACAAGCCGAAGCCGGCATGATCATCCGCCAACCGACGCACGACGGGACGACCTACACCATGGCCTACTTCCTGCCGGGCGAGGAAGGTGACGACGTGGCAGACCGGCACAACTTCCGGCCGTCCTTGGTCAGCATGGGCGATTTCCTCGTGCTCAGTTCGACCGACGCCTTGGCCGAGGATTTGATCGACGCGCTGAAGAAGGAGATCGACCAGCCGCCGAAACCTTTGGCCCAAACGCACAGCGTCGTGGAATTCGACGTCGTTCAACTGGCCTCGATCCTCAACGCCAACCGCGACGCCCTGATCCGCAAGAGCATCATCGACAAAGGCAACACCGAAGAACAGGCCGCTGCGGAAACCGACCTGCTACTGACGATCATACAGAACCTGGGCCAATTCAAGTTGAGCCTGGGAAGTCGCAACGCGCTGAGCCACGCGACCTTGCAGTGGAGCCTGAATCTGGAATAACCGATACGTAGGGTGCGTCTGGACGCACCATTGACTGCCATGCAACTTCTGATTTCAAGATGGTGCGTCCAGACGCACCCTACGATGTCTGCCGCCGAGAACCGTTCAAGACACGCCGGGCAAGCCCGGCCGCTAAACAACGATTCGTACCAGGGAGATTCGCCCATGCTTGCGAAAGACCAAACCGACCCCGAGTGGGCCTGGTCGCCGTATCGGCCCGACCCAAAACGGCCATGGAACCTTGCCCGGGCGGGGCATCTCTACCGCCGGGCCGCCTTCGGTGCCAACTGGGACCAATTGCAACAGGCCGTCGCCGAAGGGCCGCAGCGCACCGTCGACCGCCTGCTGACGCCCGAGGGCGACGTGGCCGCGTTCAATGAAAAGTTCGACCGGTACGAGGCCGCCTCGTCCGGCTCCGATTCGGCCGACGGTCTGCGGCCATGGTGGCTGATGCGGATGATGCAGTCACCGCACCCGGTGCTGGAAAAGATGACGTTCTTTTGGCACGCCCATTTCGCGGTGAGCAGCGCCAAGGTGAAAAACTCAGGGATGATGCACCACTACGTGAAACAGTTGCGTGGTGAAGCCTTGGGGCGGTTCGACTCGATGTTGGCCGGCCTCTCGCACGACCCGGCCATGCTTCTGGCACGCGACGCCGCGGCGAACCGGAAATCGCTGCCCTGCGAACACGTGCCGCGGGAGTTCATGGTCCGCACTTGCCTGGGCACCGGCCACTTCAGCGAAAGCGACGTCCGTGAGGCGGCCCGGGCCTTCACCGGCTGGTTCGTTCTCCAGGGTCGCGTTCGTTTCATTCCCCGCGAACCTGACCCGGGCGTCAAACGAATCCTCGGCCAACAGGGAAACTTCGACGACTCCGACGTGGTCCGGCTGCTGTTGCAACAACCGGCCACGCCGCGGCTGCTGGTCCGCAAGTTGTATCGCCTGCTGATCTCGGAAACCGATGAGCCCGGCGACGCGCTCGTCGAGCCGTTGGCCGAGTCGTTCGCCGCGGAGTACGACATCGGGGCCCTGGTCGGTCGGATGCTCGGCTCGAACCTGTTCTTCTCGCCGGCCGCCTATCGCCGACGGATCAAGAGTCCGCTGGAATTTGCCCTGGGAATCGTCAAGGGACTGGAAGCGACCGTCTCGGCCGTGCAACTGGGCCAGGACCTTGCCGGCTTGGGCCAGAACCTCTACGAGCCGCCCACTGCCGACGGTTGGCCGGGCGGCCGCCAGTGGATCAACGGCGCAACGTCGCTGGGACGCTCGAACCTGGCCTTCTCGCTGCTCGACTCCCAGAAGCCCTACGAGGGAAAGCTCGACCCGATGGCGATTGCCCAAAAGCATGGCCATTCGGCCGGCGAATCGGCCGGACGGTTCCTGCTCGATCTGTTCCTGCAAGGCGACCTCGACGACGCCGTGCAGCAATCCGTACTGAAACACGCACTGGGCGAGGCGGCGCCCGACGGCGATCCGTCGCAAGCGGTGCGTCGGTTGGCGCATCTCGTCGTGACGCTGCCCGAATTCCAATTAGCCTGAGAACAATGTTTTGGGAGAACGAACCATGTCCCCTACACGACGCGATTTTTTGAAGGCTTCCATGGGCACCGCGGCCCTTGCATCGTTGGGTCCGGGCCTTGGCCACTGTGCGCAGGCGGCCGGCCGCCGCCTCGCGGACGATACGGTCCTGGTCATCCTCGAGCTTGCCGGCGGCAACGACGGGCTGAATTCTATCATCCCCTTCGAGAACGACGTCTACGGACGCAGCCGCCCGACTTTGCGGCTCACCGGCGATCAGGTTCTCAAGATCAACGACGAATTGGGCTTCCATCCCCAACTGGCCGGATTCCGGCGGCTCTACGACGAAGGACACCTCAGCGTGGTGCAAGGCGTCGGCTACCCGAACCCCAACGGGGGCCATGACGAGGCGATGCTCGACTGGCAGTCGGCCCAGCCTCACCAGACCAATCGCCAGACCGGTTGGGTCGGCCGCGCCATCGACGCCTGCGACTCGGCCGACGTGCCGGCCGTTCTCTTCGGACAGGTCAAGCAACCGTTCTGCCTCAACTCGCAGAAGACGATCGTTCCCTCGATCCACTCGTTGCAGGACTGCACGCTGCGACCGGCCGGCAGCGCCGAGAGCCGACCGGACCATCGCCGCCGCCTGGTCGAAGCGGCCGAACTGAGCCGGGCCGAGTCCGACAATCCGCTGTTGAGCGTCGTGCAACAGGGCAATCGGGCCGCCCACGCTGCCAGCCGGAAGATCGAGGAGGTGATCCAAAGCACTTCGACTTCAGCGGGCAATTATCCACGGTTCCCGCTGGCCCGGTACTTGAGCACCATTGCCCAATTGATCCGCGCCGACACAGGAGTCCGGATCTTCTACACCGGCTTCGGCGGCGATGGGATCGGCGGGTTCGACAACCACGCCAGTCAGCGCGACAACCATGCGGCCCTGCTGCGGCACCTGTCCGAATCGGTGGCCGCCTTCATCGACGATCTGAAGCGACAAAAGCTGCTCGATCGGGTCGTGCTGATGACCTTCTCCGAGTTCGGCCGCACGATACAGGAAAACGGCCGCAAAGGCACGGGCCACGGCTCGGCCGCACCGATGTTCCTTGCCGGCGGCAAGCTCAAGGGTGGCTTGGTCGGCGAGCATCCGAGTCTCACCGATCTCGAGAACGGAGGCCCCAAGCACCACACCGATTTCCGCCGCGTCTACGCAACCATGCTAGAGAGTTGGCTGGGCTTCGACAGCCAAGCCGCCCTGGGCGGAGGATTCGAGCCGTTGGACGTCTTCGAGGCATAGTCGCCCGCAAGAATTTGACAACCGTGAGGTGCATTGCACAAGTGCAAGAAACGTACATGCACCTCAAACACACGACTTGATGAGGGCAAGTAGGATGGCTATGGCAACCGTTCCAACGAAAAGCCAGAGGCATCCGGGCGAATCACCATCGAGGTAGCCGGGTTCGGGCATGATCGTGCGCCTCTATCGATTCAGTCCAGCGTCGCTAGCAGCATATCGACGGTTTTTTCGATCTGCGTATCTTTTCCGCTGGATCGCTTGCTCCCACTGATTCGCTCGAACTCGTACAGCCAGTCCAGGCTGGCTGCCGCGATCTCCAGTTCATCGGATACTTGCTCGAATGCCTTTTCCGCAACCGCGGGTGCCGTTATCAACCGCAGCATCGTCAGCGGGTTCGTCTGGTTGTTGCGGGCGATGATCTGATCAACTCCGTCGACCAGACCGTCGCGGTTGTAGTCGTAGCGGTCGTCGATAGTGGCCGGATTGAGAGGCCCATGGCGGAAGTTCCTGACGACGACCTCGTCGGTCGCATTGACGATCGTGTTGACCGCATTGTCGCCTGCCTCGCCCGGGGCGTTGCCGAAGTAGAAGATGTCATCGTCGAGTAGGCCCGTGTTGGCCGTGGCTTTGACGGTCACTTGCAGCCACTGGTTCTTGATCGCGTTGTCCGGCCAGATGATCGCGACCCGGTCGGACCCGCCGACTCCCGCCCCGGGAAAGACCATGATCGCGGTCGGCAGTGGCGCGGGGTTCACGGCGTCGAACGAGGATCTCCATGTGTCGGGGTTGTTGCTGTTGCCCACACGGAACTCGAAGTCGGAGGTGGCCGCCTCGGCCGTGGCGAGCAGGGTCGAGCCGGGTAGTTCCACAATGTCGACCATGATCCCGTTGATCCCGCGGCCGTAATTCGTGTAGTTGGCGTAGCTGGAGATCCGGTCCGGTAGCAGAGCCGTCTTGTCGGTCGCGATGGCCGCGAAGTCCTGCGTGTCGGCGCCCGCGTTGTTGCCGTCGAAGTGCGAGTTGTTGTAAAAGACGTGGCGGCCGACAACTCCGTCGAAGATGGTATCGACTCCATTGAGAAGGTATTCCCCGGATCCCTCCTCGGCATAGATCCGAACGAAGTAAGTGCCATTCTCGGGCGCCGCGAAAACCAGGTCAGCGTTCTTGCCGTCCAACGAGCCCAAGTCCGCGGCGAGCTGATGACCGATAGCGTCGTAAATGCCCAGTGCCGGGTTCAGGTCATTCAGCGG
>JAZFUB010000207.1:0-5380 GCA_036447015.1 Thermoguttaceae bacterium
CGGGGCTTGCCCCGCGCGTTTAGACTGAAGGAAAAAAGGAAACGCGCGGGGCAAGCCCCGCCGCTAAACAAGAATCAGGATTCAACGGTGCCAGAAGACTCACGATCGGCCCTCGACGAAATCTCATCCGATCGGGCTGCCGAGTGCCTCGATCGGGCCGTCTCGCTGGATGAACTCATCGGCCGGGCGACTGAATTGACGCGGGAACGGTTCGCTCGACCTCAGCACGACAGACAACGGGTCTTGCTCTACGCACCGCTCTACTTGTCGAGCCACTGCACGAACCACTGCGTCTACTGCGGTTTTCGTGGACCGGCGACGATCCGGCGTCGTCACCTCGATCTCGATGAGGCTGCCCGTCAGGCGGACATTCTCCGACAACGAGGGTTCCACCACATTCTGTTAGTGGCGGGCGATTTTCCCAAGCTGACGACGACCGAGTATTTTGCCCGGATGATTCGCCTGCTGGTAGACCGCCGGATCACGCCGGCGTTGGAGATCGCGCCGCAATCGGGCGCTTCGTATGCCCAGTTGGCGGCCGCCGGTGCCTGCGGCGTCACACTGTATCAGGAGACCTACAACAGAGAACTCTACTCGCTCTATCACCCCAAAGGCAGCAAGGGATCGTACGACTGGCGGCTCGATGGGCTGCGGCGTGCAGCGGAGGCGGGTATGCAGCGATTGGGGATGGGGATCTTGCTCGGGTTGGCCGATCCGTGCGAGGACCTTTTGGAAATGGTTCGCCACGGCGAGAGTCTCCGGGCCCGATTCCCCGACCGAACGTTGGCGTTCAGTCTGCCGAGGATTCACGAAGCGCCCAAGGGATTCGAGACACCCTATCCGGTCGACGACGAGACGTTCGTGCGACTCTACTGCACGTTGCGTATTGCGTTTCCCGAGGTGGAGTTGGTCCTTTCCACGCGCGAGTCGATCGCGCTGCGCAACCGCCTGGCGAAGATCTGCATCACGCAGATGAGTGCGGGCAGTTCGACCGTCCCCGGCGGCTACGAGACGGGTGGCTACGAGGCGGGCGCCGAGCACGCCGGCGGCCAGCAGTTTCCCGTCTGCGACGATCGCGAGCCGGCCAAGGTCGCCGGGTGGCTGCAAGCGGAAGGGTTCGAGGTAGCGTGGGAAGTGGCGTAGGGTGTGTGCTCGCACGCACGCGGCCTCACGTTTCGGAATCTTGCTTCCAAGCCCACCGACGGCGGTCGGTGGGACCCGGGGCACACTCACAACGCAAGACCGCAGCGCAAGAACCGACCTCGACGCAGTCCCACCGACCGCCGTCGGTGGGCTTGGAAGGGGACAGTTGCAGCGTCTACCAAGCCTTGCTGATGCCCGGCACCGCACATGCGTAGTATCCGTCGGCGTCGGGCGTCACCGGCGGTTCGGCGTCCCAGGCGAGGCTCTTCGGCATCAGGTCCAGTTCGGAATTGAGTGCCTGCTCCCAGGTGACGATCTTGCCGCAGTAGGTCGCCATGCGGCCCATGATGGCGGTCAGCGTGCTCTTCGCACCGTTGTCGCCTTCGTTGTAGGGCTCGCCGGCCAACAGGGCTTTGAACAGATCGTCGTGCTCGATCTGATGCCCGTCCGCCTCGCGACGCCAACGCAGCGGCTCCTTCTCGCCGATTTGCAGCAAACTGGTGCCGTGGCCCTGGATGCTGGCATATCCCTCCGTGCCATGGGCATGCTCGGAAAAACTGTTCCAACAGCCCGGCATGTGGCGGCAGTAGCTGAACATCTTCACGCCGTCGGCATACGTGTATTCGACGCTGTGGTGATCGAAAATCTCGCCGTGGTCCTTGCCCTTGCGAACCTGGCGCCCGCCCATCCCGTTGGCCTCGATCGGGTAGCCGTCGGCGAACCAATTGCAGACGTCCAGGTCGTGGACGTGCTGTTCGACGATATGATCGCCGCAAAGCCAGTTGAAGTAGTACCAGTTCTTGACCTGGTGCTGCATCTCGGTCTGGTCGGCCGTTCGCGGGCGGACCCAGACACCGCCCGAGTTGAAATACGCCCGCATGTACATCAGTTTGCCGATCATGCCGTCGTGGATCCGCCGGACGACCTCGATGTGTTTTTTCTCGTGTCGCAGGTGATGACCGACGGCCACGAGCAGGCCTTTTTCCTTGGCCTTGGCGTTGGTGGCCAGGACTCGCCGCACACCCGGCCCGTCGACGGCTACGGGTTTTTCGAGAAAAACGTGTTTGCCCGCCTCGACGGCCGCCTCGAATTGCATCGGCCGAAACCCGGGCGGTGTGCAGAGCAACACCATGTCGACGTCGCAGGCAATCGCCCCCTTATGGCAATCGAGCCCCGTGAACTGCCGTTGTGTGGGCACATCGACTTTGTCCTTGTGACGCGTTTGCAGCGATTTAAGGCTGCCTTCGAGCCGGTTCGAAAAGGCGTCGGCCATGGCGACCAGTTTGACGTTCGCCCCGGCCGCGTTGCTGATGGCCTGACCGGCCGCCCCGGTGCCTCGACTGCCGCAGCCGATCAGCGCGATCTTGATTTCGTCGCTGCCGGCCGCATGGGCACTTCGCGAGAGGCTGAGTCCGCCGGCCAATGTCGCGCCGGCCAGGGTCGTACGCTTGAGGAAATCACGCCGGGACGTGTTGTTGCTGTCGCTCATGTTTCATTCTCCTGGATCGGGGGGTGTCGCGTTGTCGAATTCCCGTTTAGCTGTCGCCGGCACGGCGACTTGACGTCAGCGTTTAATTGGCCACGAAAGTCGCCGTGCCGGCGACAGCTAAACGGTTGGTTATTGAAGCGTTGGTTGGACCACCTCGCCGCGTACTTGGGCCGCCTCGTTCTCGTAGGAACCGAGGAACTCGCTGTTGCAGTCGAGCCAGAGCGTGATCCGATGGTACTCCTCGGGCGAAAGCTTGACGTCGTAATGACTCTCGTCGAGATACTTCAGCAGGGCCGACGCGTGTGCGCCGAACTTGCCCGGGATGGTCCGGCTTCCGCCGTGCACGCCCCTGTTGATCGCTCCGTTGCTCACATGGAAGTAGAAGCCGTACTTGCCGGCCAGATTGTTATACGACTCGGTGAAGTTGCCGGCCGGCTCGCCGCCGAGCGCAATCGCCTTCTCCTGTTGGTGACAACTCACGCAATGGCGATCCAACACGGGCTGGACGAGCCGCGGATAGTTGAACGGACGGGAACCGTCGACATCCGGTGTCAACTTCGACGGCGGACGTCGCAACGCCAACGGCAAGACGGACGTCTGGACCGGCGGGCGGTGTTTGCCTTCGTGACAGCCCTGGCAGACGAGTTGCTCGCCCGGGTGCAGATACGTCGCCGACCGCATCGACTGGACGGCCATCCCCTGGGCGTCGAGTGCCTGGAAATAGATCGGCATGCCCGGGGGCGCCTCGAAATAGACGCTTCCGTCCTCCTCGACCGGCACCGTGCCGAGCACGGCCCGGGCGTTCGTCTGGTCGGCCACGCCAATGCGTGGCTTGTTCGGCGGAGGGGTCGATTTGGGCAACAGTTGGATCACCCTCAGCGCGTCGATTCGCGTATCGGAGGGCCATTGGAAATCGGCGTCGTAGAGGTTCATCACGGCCACGGTCGCCGGTGGCACCTTGCCGGCGATCTTTCGTGCCGCTAGCGTCTGTACGGTTCGATCCGGAATGACCGGCGGCATGCGACGGGGGCCCAACGGCATTGGGCTGAGGCACGGCATCGCCGGATCGCGATAGATCAACTCCCGGTTGCCGTCGCTGTCGATCCAATAGATCCCTCGCCGGCCTGCATCCGCATCGTAGACGCACAAATAGTCCTCTTCACTCAACGGCCATGCCGTGGCGTACTTCATGTAGTTGCGGATCGGACTGGCTTCGGCCTCGGGAAACGGCACGTCGGGCGTCAGTCGGGTCAACTGCGACATGGCCAGATCGTCTTCGATGCGCGGATCGATCAGCACCAACGACCCGCAGGCGTTGCCGTGATGCGCGCCGGTCGTGGCCACATACTTGCTCGAACCGGGAATCGCCCGAATGCTCATCTCCATCCAGGGACGACTCTGACGCTGCAGCGGATAATTGCCGTGAAAACTTCGCGGGTCGCGACCGTCCGGATAGCAGGTCCAAAGGTGATGGGCGATGTTCGTGTCGCGGTCGACGTAGTCCCAACGCGTGTAGACGAGCATCCCCTCGTTGTTCACGCTCGGGTGCCATTCGTGCGTCTCGTGGAAACTGATACAAACGATATCGCTTCCGTCGGGCTCCATCGAAAACATCGTATAGACCGGGCAATGCCGGCCGCAACGCAGGTACCCGCCACGCCGTTCGGAAACGAACACGATCCGGCCGTTCGGCAGAAAACAGGGATCGAAATCGTCGGCCGTCCCGTCGGTCAGTTGGACCAGCCCGGAACCGTCGGCATTGACCTTGAAGATATGGAAACTGAACTCGGGCGCCCATTGGTACGTTCCGGTGGCTTCGCATTCGCTGTACGCGAACAGGATCGTCCGGCCGTCGTAGGAGACCTCGGGCGAAAGGAATGCGCCGCCTTCGAGTTTCTTGCCTTTCAGTCGCCCATTCTCGACGACCGAATTCTCCAAAAGGTTCGTCAGCTTGGGCTCGGGTCCGAACGGGTCGGCAAGCACGAACAGGCCTCCACCCGGCTTGGCGTTGCAGCCGTAGTACTGGTCGCACATATGAAACGGCCCGCCCGGGTCGTGACGCGTGATGAACAACAGTTTGTCGATGTCCAGCAACGGGTTGCAAAACGCGATGCGGCGCACCAGTTGCCGTGCGTCGAGATAGATCTCTCGGCGCGTACCGTCGGGCACATCGGGGGCCTCTTCCATTTTCGATAGCCGCGCCTCGGTCGCTGCCAATTCGGTCGTCAGAGGATCGAGGCGTTTTGCGTCGGCCGTTGACCGCAACCGATCGATGAGAGCCTTGCCACGCTCGACCGTGTCGCGCGTATGGGCCAAAGAGAAACTCCCCTCTTGGGAGGCGACACCGGGCGTTTCCGCGCCAAGCGTGCCGGGATGGGAATACTGGCCCGTGCTCTTCTGGTCCGCCGGGCGTCCCAGCGCGATGTTCGTCGTCGGGTTATCGGACGCATAGATCTCGACCTCGTCCAGTGCGAACGAACAGTTGCCGGGAATTTGCAGCCGAATGATTCGTGCGGTAACGTTCTTCTCGGCCAGGCTGACCACCAGCGGCTTCTTCTCGCCGATGCCGAGAAACGTCGTGCCGTCGTGCTGATAGATCTGCGTGAACGCCGCAGACGGTTCGCCGGCCTCACCGAGGGCGGTCAGGATGCGAAGGTTTCGTGTGCGAGCGGCCGTGTTGCTGTCCGTCCGGTTGAAAATGACGATCCGGTCGAGTTGCAGTTGCTTGCCCAGGTCGACCTGCCACCA
>JAZFUB010000208.1:0-8423 GCA_036447015.1 Thermoguttaceae bacterium
TCGTGTTCCACGCGAAGAAAAGGCTGCCTACGTGGCCGCATTGGCCGATGTCGATGCCTTGCCATCGAACATTGACTACATTGATTGCGTCCGTAGGCGGCAAGATCTGGAGCAAGAGACGACGGCGTCTATCCTCAATTCGCTGGCGTACCTTCCCGGCGTGAAGGTCGCTGTGGAAATGACAGTGAAGCCGTCACGCTCTTCCAGCGGACTATCAGCACCTCCTGGCGTCACAAGAAACGACGCGGAGGAGTTATGGAAAACAACGGACATTCTATTGTATGGAGCGGCCGCATCGGTCTGCATCCCGAGCAGTTGGTTCGAACAGGCCTGGCAGCAGCGTAATCCGCCCGAGGAAGGGCAATCGGCAAAAACTCCCAGCCGGGAAGCGATGGAGGAATTTCAGCAGGGGGAAGTCGCCAGAATCCGCGACCATGTTAGAATGCTATTATTTCCGCGAGTGTATAGCGGAAGTGTGACCAAACTGGTCAGCGTCACGGTATTCGACAGCGACGCCGCCGGACCGCCGGACAAGTCGTTCGCCTGGTTCCCGCTGACAGCCAAGCCCAGCAACGAGTGGATTACGGGCGAGCACCAAGGCCAAAGCTACGTGTTGCTCTCGACCAAACCGGAGGAAACGATGCTGGCAACGGATGAGGGATCGCGGCGTTGGCGAGTTGAAAAGGTCGAGGTGACCAAAGATGCCGAGGATCGGCCCACGATCGGCGTGCAGTTCGACCAGGCCGGCGGGCAGCGAATGGGTACGCTTTCCGAAACCCATCTCGAAATGCCGTTGGCCATACTGGTCGACGACAAGGTGTTGTCGATGCCTCGTATAATGAGCAAGATCAACTCCAACGTAGAGATCACCGGCGACTTCGACGCCAGTGAAGCCGGGAAAATGGCCGAAGCGTTGATCCAGGGAATGGTCGATCGCGAGGAGAGCAAGCCGGAAGAGGACAGTGCTTCCACGCCGGCGTCGGGCAAGCCCGACGTCTATCGGTGACTCGAACGCGCCGGGTCACTGCCGAGTGCGCGGGTGGCCACAATGGACGAGCCGTCCCAGCATCCCGCGTGCGAGGGGTATTGTGTTCCTCGGACGGTCCATCAAGTGCAGCTTCCCGCGACCCTATGGTCGCCGACAAGTCGCTCTGGTCTTAAGCCCGGGATACGGCTAGAATCTACCGCCCGAAAATATCGAAGGAGGTAGATCATGTCGCTTGCCACGCAACGTAGCCGGCACGTCGAGGTTCGGCAAGGCGAGCCGACGGTGCCGGTGCCCCAGCCGCGTCGTCGTCGTCGGCTCCTCGTCGTCGGTGGTCTCATCCTGTTGGTGTTGGTTTGGATGCTGCCGGGGATCATCGCCCGCACGCCGCTGCTCGACTCGATCCTGGCCGACGCGACCGCCGAACTGAACGGTTCGTTGGCGTTGGAATCGGTCTCGCTGGGCTGGTTCTCGCCCGTCGTGGCCCGGGGTGTCGAACTGAGGGACGAGCAGGATCGGCCCGTCTTCGAAGCGACCGAACTGACCGGCGAGAGATCGCTGTTGGGCATCCTCCTGAACCGGTCCCGACTGGGAAAATTCCGTCTGACGCAGCCGAAGCTGACCGTCGTGACTCGTAGCGGCGGCAGCAACCTGGAAGATGTGCTGGCCTATTACCTCACGCCGAACGACGAACCGACCGAGCCGGTCGAACTCGGCTTGGAGATTGCTGAGGGCAGCATCTCGTTGACCGACCAAGAGACGGGAAAGACCTGGCGGATCGAGAAGGTTCGGCTTCTGTTGGCGGTGAACACGGCGGCCGACGCCGAGAAACCGCTCGAGTTGGAGGTCTCGGCCGAGGTGCCCGACGCTCAGCAACCGGGCCGACTCAGCATCGCGATCAGTTCGGGCCGAGCTTCGGCGGATTCTCTGACCGGCGAAGCGACGATCGACACCGAGGCCATTCCCTTGCCGCTGTTGGAATCGCTGGTCGGCCGGTTCGTGCCTCGCACGCGACTGGGTGGACGGCTCTCCTCGAAGATCCATGCCCAGTGGGGTGAGAAAGAGGCGGCACCCTACCTGGCCGTCCAAGCTGACGTGACCGCAAACCAATTCATTCTCACGACACCCTCGCTGGGGACCGATCGGGTCCAACTCGAACAGTTCGACCTGTCGTGTCGACTCTCGAAGCAGGGCAACCGATTCGAGATCACACAATCCTCGATCCACTGCGACCTGGGCAACCTCGACCTTGCGGCCAGCGTCGATCCGGGCGATCGGGCCGAGGGCTCCTCGCTGCCGGCAGCCCTGCGTCAAACGTGCGAACTGACCGGGCGGATCGACCTTGCCCGACTGGCCGCCATGCTTCCCGCCACGCTCCGTATCCGCGAAGGAACGCAGATCACGGCCGGAGAAGTGCAGGTGGTGCTGAGCAGCAAACCGGTTACCCAGCAGCTCGATCCGCAGCAACCGCCCGTGGCAGACGCCCCCGTGGAAAGCATGGTCTGGCGAGGGCGAATCGAAGCCAACGGTCTGAGGGGCTTGCACCGAGGCCGCCCATTGAGTTGGGATCGGCCGCTGCTGATCACGCTCGACGCGTACGACGGCCCGGAAGGCCCGATCGTCAAGGAACTCAGGTGCGACTCCGTCTTCTTCTCGCTCCAGGCCGCCGGTACCCTCGACCAATTGGCCGCCGACGCCACGTTCGATCTGAGTCGACTGGCCGATCAGGCGGGACAATTCATCGACTTCGGCGAATTGCGGTTGGCCGGCGACGGTTGGGGACATTTTCAGTGGAAACGGGAGCCGACCGGGCAGTTCGAAACCAGCGTCGAACTCCAGGTCCGAGATCTCCAGCTCGCACTGTCCGACCGGCAGCCCTGGCGGGAAGATAAGCTGGTGCTGTTCCTCTCGGCCGATGGACGGACGGACTTCGCCGACGAGACGCACGTGCAGCAAGCCTCGCTGGAAGTTCGGCTGGGGGAAGAGATCGCGAAGGCCTGGCTGAGCACACCGATCGCCGATCTCCGCGCAGACAGCACGTGGCCGATCGAAGTGGAGATCAAGGGCCGGCTGGAACCGTGGCCGGCGCGGTTGGCAATCTGGCTCCCCGACGGGGACAGTGTCCCTGGCAATCGGGACTCTGGCAATTGGGGCCCGGGCAATTGGGCCGCCGGCGGTGGTTACGAGTTCAATGCACGAGTCAAAGGTTCGACGGCCGCGATTGCCGTCGAGAAGGCAACGCTTGCCGTCAGAGACCTCGATCTGACCTCACCCGATCGGACCATCAAGGAAGCGTATCTCGATTTGTCCGGTTCGGGCAGTTGGGATCGCGCCGCGCATCGGCTGCAGATCGATCCGATCTCGCTGACCGGCAGCGGTCTGGCCGTGCAGGGCAACAACGTGGTGCTGGCCATGCCCGAAGATGGGCCGATGGAAGTGACCGGCGGTATCGGTTATCGGATGAAGCTCGGACGGTTGACCGATTGGTTCGCCGATCCGGAGGAAGCCACGCCGCCGAAGATCTCCGGCGAGTTGACCGGCACGGCCCAATTACGGCCGTCCGCCGGGCTTGTCGGGGTCCAGGTCGATGCGACGATCACGGACTTTCAGGTCGTGCTCGCCTCCGGTGAACAGTTCCACGAACCCGAGGTTCGGCTGGTTGCTTGGGGCGATTACCAACCGCAGGAGCAAGCGCTTCGGTTGGCGAAGCTGCAACTGAGTTCCCAGATGCTCACCGCCGATGCGGCCGGTTCGGTCCAGGTCGCCAAGGACGACGGCCCGACGAACGTCCGGTTCGACGGCACGCTGAACTACGATCTGCAGAAGCTGACCGGAATGCTGCAACCGTATCTCGGTTCGCAGATCCGGCTGGTCGGCACCGGCAACGCCCCGTTCTTCTACCACGGAGGACTCGATTCGGCCGACACCCGGGCAGGGGTGGACATCGCTTGGGACCGGGCCGATCTCTATGGGCTCCAAATCGGGCCGGGACAACTCAAAGCGAAACTGGGCGGCGGGCTGCTCGAAACCGAGCCGATGGACCTGGCCGTCAGCAACGGACGCCTGCTACTGACACCCCGACTGCGATTGACGCCCGAGCCGATGGAGTTGACCTTGCCGCCGGGCCCCTTGGCTCGACAGGTGCAGATCACGCCGGCGATGTGTGGTTCGCTGTTGAAATACGTCGCGCCGGTGCTGGCCGACGTGACCGCGGCCCAAGGGAGCTTTTCGATCGAACTGGACGGATGCCGCGTGCCGTTGAAGGATCCGGCCAAGGCCGAGTTGGCCGGTCGCCTGACGGTCCATTCGGTTCAGATCGGGCCCGGGCCGTTGGTCCGCGAATTGGCCGTTCTGCTGGGCAGAGAGAGCCCGGCCGTGCTACGCCGCGAGTCGCAGGTCGAGTTTCGCATGGTCGAAGGACGTGTCTACCACCGGGGAATGGAACTGGTGTTTCCCGAGTTGACGATTCGCACCTACGGCTCCGTCGGTTTCGACCAGACGTTGTCCCTGATGGCCGAAATGCCGGTGCCGCCGAGCCTGCTCGCCAATCGGACACTCGACTCGGCACTGCGAAACAAGATCGTCCGGGTTCCGATCGGCGGAACACTCAGCCGTCCGCGTATCGACCGGCGGGAGTTGGAGCGGCTCAGCCGGCAGTTCCTCGAGGACGCAGCGACGAACGTCATCACGGACGAACTCGGACGACAATTGAATCGATTCTTCGGCCCACCGTAGTGAGAAGTTGAAAAAAAGACGGACAGAAAAATGGGGGACAGAAAGATATTGATGAAGAGGAAACTGACCTTGTGAAGCGGGGAGTTGCAACGGGTCATCATTCGTTGCTTCATTTTTCTGTCCCTGATGTTTCTGTCCCACTCTTTCCGCCCCCAATTTGCCCACAGATTGTCCGGAAGAGCCGAGAATAGATCAAAACTCGTTTCCCCTTTCTCCCCCTTTCCCTTTTTTCCTGATTGCACAATGTTCTTCCCATGAAACTGACACTGCTGGGCACGACCGGTTATCATCCGAACGATCGTTGGCACACGCTCTGTCTCTTGCTGGCGGAGTACGGTGTGATGCTCGATGCGGGCACGGGTATGTATCGGGCGGGCCGTTACCTGAAAACGCCCCAGTTGGATATCTTCCTCACCCATGCCCATCTCGACCACGTCATCGGGTTGACCTTTCTGTTCGACGTGATCCATCAGCATCCACTCGACCGGATCACCGTGCATGGGGCCGAGGACAAACTGGCGGCGGTCCGAGAGCACCTCTTCGCCGAATCGCTCTTTCCCGCGATGCCACCCTGCGAGTTTCGGACGCTTGCCGAGCAAGTGCCGTTGCCCGACGAGGGTCGGCTGACCCATTTTCCGTTGGCCCATCCGGGCGGAACGGTCGGCTATCGGCTCGATTGGCCGGGCCATTCGATGGCCTATGTGACCGACACGACCGCCTCGGTCGATGCCGACTACGTGGATCGCATTCGGGGTGTCGACCTGCTGATCCACGAGTGTTACTTTTCCGACGCATCTTCCGAGTGGGCGGCGAAGACCGGCCATAGCTGCACCACCCCGGTCGCCGAAGTGGCGCGCCGAGCCGACGTCGGTCGTCTGGTGCTGGTCCATCAGAATCCCCTCTCCAACCAACAAGACGCCGTCGGGATCGACACGGCCCGGGCGATCTTCCCCAAGACGGAACTGGGTGACGATCTGATGGAGTTCGTTTTCTAGTCGTCTGTAACATGCAGGCAGATGGGTGCCATGGGCAGCTTGCCTGCCCCTGAAGCGCAAGGGCGGACAAGCCGCCCATGGCACCCGCGCTCAGCCGCCGGCCACCCAACCCTCACCAGCGGCACGATCGGGCTCGAACCGGCAGCCGGGGGTCGCTTTGTGGCGTTCATACTGGTTGCCCCCCTGCGGAATCCCGCTGAAATTAGCGGATCTTCCGGTAGATTCTCAGTATACGGGTGACCTAGCGTTTGGTAGTTGCTGCCGACTACGTGGCATGCCGCAAACACTTCTTTTGGGCGCTGTGAGTTATGACGTTCACTATTGGGAAAAGATTGGGACTTGGCTTCTTCGCCGTTTGCGGAGGCGTCATTGGGATTGTGCTGCTGAACTGGTATTTCTCCAACCAGGCCAGAATCCAGGCCCAGCTTGTACAAGAAGATACCGCCTCGGTCTAAGAGTCGAAATCACCACCATGGCAGCGTGTGGGCTCGGGGTTCTCTCCTCCCCGAGTCCCACGCTGGCCGTGCTTTTCTTTCTCGGCCATGCCGGCTAACGAGATCGACCCGGCGCGGCGCAAGTCCGACAGACGGCTACCCACCGGCGGCGGAACAGGGTAGAATAGTGTCCACTGATCGGTGCACTGATCGGTGCCTGCTGATCGGTGCCTGCTGATCGATCGGATTCACCGACACCTTCACTATTTGCTCGGCATCAACCGTTAGGAGAATACAACATGACGCGAAACCGACTGATCGCCGCCCTAATAGCCGTCGCCCAGATGATGGTTTGCCAGACGTACGCCGCCACACAAGAAAGCAACCGCCGCCGACCCAACGTCATTCTGATCCTGACCGACGACCAGGGCTATGGTGAGATTGCCGCGCATGGCAATCCGGTCATCAAGACGCCGCACATGGACGCGCTGCATGCGGCCAGTGTGCGTTTGACCGATTTCCACGTCGATCCGACCTGTTCGCCGACGCGCAGCGCCCTGCTGACCGGCCGCTACTCCACTCGCACCGGTGTCTGGCACACGATCAACGGGCGTTCGATGCTCAACCCCGACGAGTTGACCCTCGCCGAGACGTTCAAGGCGAACGGGTATCGCACCGCAATGATCGGCAAGTGGCACCTGGGCGACAACTATCCGTGCCGCCCGGAGGATCAGGGTTTCGAGCACACGATCCGGCACCAAGGCGGTGGCATCGGCAACGGGCCCGACTACTGGCGGAACGATTATTTCGACGACTCGTTCAAAGTCAACGGCAAGTGGCAGAAGTTCGACGGCTACTGCACCGACGTCTGGTTCCGCGAGGCGACGAAGTACGTCGAAAAGAATACGGACCGGCCGTTCTTTCTCTATCTGGCGACCAACGCACCGCACGGGCCGTACTACGTCGACGACAAATACTCCGATCCCTACGAAGCGGCCGGCCTGCCGAAGACGATGGCCAAGTTCTACGGCATGATCACGAACATCGACGAGAACCTGGGCCGGTTTCGTGCGCGGCTCGACGAACTGGGGCTGACCGAAAACACGCTGCTGATCTTCATGACCGACAACGGCACGACGGCCGGTTGGATCGATCAAAAAGCCGGCTTCAAGTACTACAACGCGGGCATGCGGGGCTGGAAGGGGTCGGAGTGGGACGGCGGACATCGTGTGCCCTGCTTCTTCCATTGGCCGGCCGGCGGACTGAAGGGCGGACGCGACGTCGACACGCTGACCGCGCATATCGATCTGCTGCCGACGCTCGTCGACCTGGTCGGGCTCGAAAAACCGAAGGGCCCTCCCGTCGACGGCATCTCGTTACGGAGGGCACTGCTGGGCGAGGAAGTAGAGATGCCCGAGCGCACGCTCTTTGCACACGTGCAACGATCGTTCCTGCCGCCCGAGTGGACCCGATCGGCCGCCATGACCGAGCGCTGGCGACTGATCAACGGCGAGCAGTTGTACGATATCACGGCCGACCCGGGCCAGAGAAACGACATCGCGGCCGATCATCCCGAGGTGGTCAAGCATCTGCGCGGCGACTATCAAAAGTGGTGGACGTCGCTCGAGCAGGCAATGAAGCAAACCGTCCGCTATGGGCTGGGTGGTGCAGAGAACCCGACCACGCTGGGAAGCCACGACTGGCTGATGCCCGGTGTGAAGCAGGCCGCCTGGCACCAGCGCCATATCGATCGCGGATCGCTGATCAACGGGGCCTGGGCCGTCGACGTCGAGCAGTCGGGAACCTACGAAATCACCCTCTACCGCTGGGCCCCGTACCTGAACCGCCCGATGGGCATCGAAGAGGCCCGATTCACGCTGGGCGACATCGACGAGAAGATGACACTGAAGGCCGACGCGGCCCGTGCGACGTTCCGCGTAACGCTGTCGAAGGGCCCGGCCATGTTGCAAACCTGGCTAACCCGACCCGACGGCGAGCAGCACGGCGCGTATTACACCCGTGTGCGATACTTGCCCTAATGCTACATCGCAGGCGTGTTTAGCGGCCGGGCTTGCCCGGCGCGTTTTTGCCGACGAGAGCCGTTCCAAACACGCCGGGCAAGCCCGGCCGATAAACGACGATAGCACAGCAAACCGTAGATTCCGCGCTTTCGCGTTGGTTGCGATGCCCCCGGCGGACCTTACCTTGACGCGATGCCCTCTCCAGGGGTACAATCGAGGCAGTCTCGTTGACCGACCAATCGCGGCCCTGTTT
>JAZFUB010000209.1:0-10754 GCA_036447015.1 Thermoguttaceae bacterium
TGTTAGCCGTCGAGCTTGCTCGACGTTGGGCGTGAGTGCTTTCCGGCGCCTCTGTCCTCGATCTTTCGTTACGGACGGAAGGGGAGCGGGAAAATGGGAATGAGGGAAAAAGGGGAAGACAGGTTGAAGTGAATCAAAGCGGACCGCGCAGGTGAACGCCAACGATTGTCAATTCCGCCAGTCATGGCAACACAGGGGGATGCAATGCTCATTTTCGGTTGGAAGGTCAAGGAGAAAGTCACCGACCAGGGTGTCTTCCTTTGTTCACAATGTTCGCAAGAATCGAGCTATTCGTTGGTTCGCGTTTCGCGGTACTTCACTCTCTATTTCATCCCTCTGTTCCCAATAGCCCTGCTAGGAAAGTACGTTGCGTGTCACAACTGTGGCGGGCAGTTCGAGTTTAAGTCGTCCCCTCAGGTTGTCGAGCAACTCGGATTGACACTGGAACCATGGGAGTGCCCGATGTGCGGCACCGAAAACGCAGGCGATTGCTACGAATGTACGTCCTGCCGTGCCTGGATTTGCGGAACGTGCGATTCTCCCAACCGGGCCGAGACCAATTTGTGCATCGACTGTTGTGAATCACGCTAAGTTCTTTGACGCGGAGGAAGTCGGATGTGTCGAGACCAAACATGATTCGTGATGTGTCCAGCCGCATCTTACAGGACTCCAAGTACCATGCGAAGCCCATCCTCTTTTTTCGCGCGAACGTCCGCTGACCTGCTGAGGTTGACGGCAGCGATTCTGATCGTGGTGACCATCCACGATACCTCCTCGGGCACACCAACAGCATCGCGGCCCAATGTGCTGTTGATCTGTGTCGACGATCTTCGAAACTGCCTCGAACTCGACGGCGATCCGATCGCTCGCACGCCTAATCTCGACCGGCTGGCGGCCGAGGGGCGTTACTTCCGTCAACATCACGTCCAGGTGGCCGCCTGTGGGCCTTCTCGTTGTAGTATGCTGACCGGTCGACGGATCATTGGGACTTGGGATGTTTGGAATGTTGACCGAAAGCGGGCGCAGGAGCCCGCCAATCCGGTCTCGTTCGCTCATCACTTCCGTCGCCACGGCTATGCGACGACCGGTATCGGCAAGATCAGCCATGAGCCGGGCGGTACGATGCCGCCGGAGTATGCCGTGCATCAGGTGCCGTACAGTTGGGACAAGGCCTTCGCTCCGGTCGGCCTGTGGAAAACGCCCTGGCATGCTTTCTTTGCCTACTCGGAGGGTCAGGCCTATAACGCGGTCATCCGCTGGGTCAAGGACGAGCCGCCGCGATTGCCGCTGGAATGTGGCGATGTGGGGGACGACGGCTATGCCGACTACTATTTGGCTCAAGCCGGGGTGGAGCAGTTGCGGCGACTGGCCGACGGCGACCGGCCGTTTCTGCTGGCCGTCGGTTTCTACAAGCCGCATCTGCCCCACGCGTCGCCGAAGAAGTACTGGGACATGTTCCCTGCGGAAAAGGTCGGCATGCCGGAGAACTTCCATCCGCCCAAGAACGTCGATCCGTCGATCTGCATCCACAAGAGCGTCGAGCTGACCGGCCATTACCATTGGCCCAGCGGCTTGGGAAACATCAGCCGAGACGAGGCGGTTCGTCAACGACGCGCCTACTATGCGGCCGTCGCCTACGTCGATGCGCAGATCGGCAAAGTGCTCGATGCATTGCGCGGACTTCCGTGCGCCGACAACACGATCGTGGTGCTCTGGTCCGACCACGGCTGGCAACTGGGCGAGCATCGGATGTTCAGCAAACACTCGAATTACGAACGGGCCACCAACAGTCCCTTGATCATCAAGACGCCGGGCATCCACGCCCCGGGCAAGCCCTCGGACGGCATCGTCGAAGCGGTCGACCTGTTCCCGACGCTCACGGACCTATGCCAACTACCCACGCCCGACGGCTTGGCCGGTCAGTCTTTGCGTGCGATGCTCGAAAGCCCCAAAGCCCCAGGCAAGCCGGCCGCCTACAGCACGCACGGCGGCGGCCGCGGCTATCGGGGCCACGCGCTGCGGACCGAGCAATATCGTCTGGTTCGCTGGCTCAACGCCGCAGGAGAGGTCGGCCTGATCGAATTGTACGACCACCACGTCGATCCGGAGGAGAACGTGAACATCGCGGCCAAACATTCGGACGTTGTTGCCGCGTTGACGAAACAACTGGAGACCAAAATGGCCCAGGTCGTTTCGACTTCGCATGCCCGGTGAGTGCCATGTTAGTTAGCAGGATGACTTGTAGTAGACGACTCTTCCGGAGAATCTGTGGGCGGAAGGAGGAGGGACAGAAACATGAAGGACAGAAAGATAAAGGAAAGAATGATGACTCGTAGCAACTCCCTGCTTCACAAGGTCAGTTCCCTCTCCATCGTTATCTTTCTGTCCCCCATCTTTCTGTCCGCCTTGATAGCCGAACCACCGTCGAACAATGTTCCGCCGAACAAAGACGACGGCTACCGCGGTATCTGGTTCACGCTTGGGCAGGTGTCGGAGCATGGCGACAAGTATTCCGGGGGGCTGGGGACGTATACCGCCAAACATGTGCCGTTGGCCGTCTATAGCCCGAAAGCGCAGAAGACGTTCTTCGTCTACGGCGGTGCCCGAAAGGACAGCCGGCATCTGCTGGCCATGGCGTCCTACTACGATCACCGGCGAGGGGTCGTGCCGCGTCCGACCATCGTGCACGACAAACAGGGAGTCAATGATCCGCACGACAACCCCAGCATCGCGCTGGACGAGCACGGCCACGTTTGGGTTTTCATCAGTGGCCGTGCGCAGCATCGGCCCGGTTTCAAGTATCGTAGCGTCGAGCCGTTTTCCGTCGACCGGTTCCAACGGATCTCGGAAGAAGAGATGACCTATCCGCAGCCGTGGTGGATCGACGGCAAGGGGTTTCTGCATCTGTTTACCAAGTACACGGGCGTTCGCGAGCTTTATTGGAACACGAGCGAGAACGGAGAGCAGTGGACCGCTCATCGAAAACTGGCGGGTATGGGCGGCCATTATCAGACCAGCAACCGGCGTGACGGAAGAGTGATCACGGCCTTCAACATGCACCCCGGCGGACATCCCGACCGGCGGACGAATCTCTACTTCGTCGAGACCGATGACCTGGGCCGGACCTGGAAGACGGCCGGCGGCACGGTCGTCGACACGCCCATGACCGAGCCGGACTGTGCGGCGTTGGTGCGGGACTATCGCTCGGAAAAACGCCTCTGTTACATGAAGGACATCCAATTCGATACGCAGGGCAACCCCGTGATCCTGGTCGTCACGTCGGCAGATCACCGGCCGGGCCCCTTCGGCGACCCACGATTCTGGACGGTCGTCCATTGGACGGGCAACCGGTGGGAGTTCCATGAAGTCACCCGTGCCGGACACAATTACGACATGGGATCGCTCTACGTCGAGCAGGAGAATCTGTGGCGAATCATCGGGCCGACGGAAACCGGTCCGCAGCCGCTGGGCACCGGTGGTGAAATGGCGATCTGGATCAGCCGCGATCGGGGCCACTCGTGGCAGAAGCAACTGCAGATCACGCGCCACAGCGAGCGGAATCATGCGTACGCACGTCGCCCGGTCGACGCGCACCCCGACTTCTACGCGTTCTGGGCCGACGGCAATCCGGACCGTTTCTCCATTTCCCGGTTGTACTTCACCAACCGAGACGGCACCGCCGTATGGTGCCTGCCGTATCGGATGGCAGACGACTTCGCCAAGCCACGGAAGTTATGAGGTGCGAGAGCTATGGCCGGCCGGACGCTCCGTTGCTGACTCCTCGTCCGACTCCACGTCCAAGGATCGCTCCGAGCACCTCTTCCACTCGGTCGGCGCCGGCCTTCTTCAGCGAGATGATCCGGATGCCTCGGGCCGGCTCTTCGGCGGCGCTCTCGTCGAGCGATTGGGCGAACTCCTTGATGTCGTCGACCAACGGCGAGGGGGCCATCACGATCAGCGAGTTGCTCAGCTCGTCGACAATCAACTGGGGACGAATCCGTGAGAGCGTCGTCCCGGATCGCGAGGTGGACGTCGAGGAAGACGACGCCAATCGCGACGCAAACATTTCGCGGACGACCGCTGCGACGCGCGACGCGTCGGTATTCTCGATCCGAATGAACTGCGGCTTGTTGGCCAACCCGCCGGGCACGTCGAGCACCTCCAACAGGTCTTCGACCTTGGCCCGATTCGAGCGGCTGCCTTGGACCAGAATCGTGTTGAGCCGTTCGTCGGGTACGATCACGACGCGATTCGTGTCGGCGGCTCGATAGCTGCCGCCATAGGGCTGGTATCGGGACGAGCCGTTCGACTCGGTCGAACTGGTGCGAAACAGGGCCGTCAGCGTGGCGGCGATCTCGGCGGCGCCGGTGTGTTCGATCTTGAAGATACTGAAGTACCGACCGACGATCCCCGTGCGGCCCGCGAGGCTATGCAACAGGGCCTCGAACTGGTCCAGCGCCGCGGGATCCTCCGACGCCGCCGTGATGCTGGCCTCGCCGAGCATGACGACGATCGGCGGCAGAGCCTCTTCGCCGGTCTCTTCCTGCGGCGTCTCCGAGCCCGACTGTCCAACGGGTCCGTCCGGTCCGTTCGGTCCTTCGACGTTCGGCTTCTCCTGCACACTCGACTCGGGCGATGTGCTTTCGGGATCCTTCTGCTGGACTTGGATCGGATTGCCGCGCAACTGGGGCCAGATGCGGCGAAGTTCCTCCAACAGCGCTTTCGGGTCGCCTTGAATGGGAATCACGCGTAGGCGGCTGCCGCTGCCCAGTTGCATCGACCCCAGCTTCGTTTCTCCCATCCTCACGAGCAGTTGACGAATCCGGGTCAATTGGTCGTTCGTTGCGCGAACGAAGAGTTGGCCGGTCTCTTCGTCCGAGTTGATGAAGGGGCTGATCGCGCCGTCGTCGCGAAACAGGCTGCTGATCGCCAGGATGGCCGTGCGCGGCTCGGTATAGTCCAACTGGAAGATCTCCAGGCTCCGCTCTTCGGTCCGCAAGTCTTCGATCGTCTGGGCGATCAGCGCATGGTGCTCGGGTCGGGCGATGGCGATCAGTTGGTTGCTCATGTTGTCCAGCGTCAGTTTGATCTTGGCGCCCTGCTTCTCCGCCAACGAGCTGAGCACTTCCATCAACACGTACGAGTCGACGTCCTTGAGCGAATAGAGCTTGAACTCGGCATCCGCATCGGCCAGAACGCCCTCTTCGACCTGTTGGATCAATTGGCCGATCGTCTGCTGTTCGTCGGGCGTCGCGACGGCAATGACGGCGCCGTTCTGTTCGTCCAAGGAAAGCTGCACTTCCGGTCGATCGGCAAAGAGCGCCTGCAGCGTGGCCAGCATGTTGACCGGATCGGCAGAGGTCAGCATGTGGACCTTCAGTTGTGGGTCCCGCAGCGCGTCTTCGCGATCCATCTCGTCGATCATCGCTTGAATCTTCTCGTGCTCTTCCGGCAGCGCGCCGACGACCAGGCTCCGGTTGAATTGGTCCAACGCGATTTCGGCCTCGGGAACCAGCACACTCAACACGGCGTGGGCGGCCACCGGGTCGGCCCTGCGCAGGCGATAGACGCGCGAGGCCGGCTCGATCATCTCGGGCAATTCCTCGAGGAACTGTTCGATGACCGCCTTGATGGCCGCCTGACGCTCGGGGTCGGCCCAAACCAGCACGCTGTCGCGACTCGCATCGGCGACGATCTTGGCTCCTTCGATCAACGAGGGTTCCAACACGTCCAACAACGAGGCCGCATCTTCGCTCTTCATCGGATAGACGGCCAACGTGCGATTGGCGTCGGCAAAACCTTCCGCCTCGATCTGCTCGACCGCCGCCTTGATCGTCTCGTGGTCACCCGGTCGGGCATAGACGATCAATTGGCTCGGGTCGGAACCGACGGTCAATTGGGCTCCGGGCAACACGCCGGCAAGAATCGCAATCGCGCCGGCCGCGCCGGTCGACGGCAATCGATACGTGACCAAGCGGGGCAACGTCTCCGCCGGCGCCTTCTCGGTCAGCTTCTCGACGATGCTGCCGAGCATCTCATGGTCGGACGGCTTGGCCCAGGCAATGATCTGACTCAAGTCGGAGCCGACCGTAAAGGTCGCCTCGGGTGCCGCCTCTTGCAGCAGGCGAATCACGTAGAGCGTCCGCCTCACGTCGCTCGAACTGAGCGTGTAAATGGCCGCCGTCGGCTTCGAGCCGGGCGGGAGTTCCACGTCGATTCGCGAAACGATCTCTGCAACGATCACCTGCTCGGCCGCTCGGGCCAAAGCGATCAAACGCCGTGGGTCATCCTCGTCGACGGCGAACGTTCCCTTCGGAACGGCCGTTTGCAGGATCTCCAACGCACCGGCCGGCGAAGCCGATTCGAACGTGTAGACGACGGCCGTCAGTGCCGACTCGACCGGCGCCTCGACGTCGATCTGCTCGAGGATCTGCTGAACGATCTTGTGCTCGTCGGGCCGGGCCCAAACGATCAGCTTGTTCGTCTCCTCGTCGTCCGTGACCTGGACCTCGGGCACCGCGTCCGTGACCGCATTCTGGACGATGTCGACCGAAGCGTACTTCAACGCGTAGGCGACCATCGTGGGCATCAGTTCCGGCGGACCCTTTTCCGACAGCTTGGCCAGAACCTCTGCGATGACCTCGTGGCCCGTCGGCCGGGCCCAGGCGATCATCTGGCTTGCGTCGGACCCCAGCGTGAAACTTGCCTCGGGGACGGCGTCCTGCAGCAGTTGGATCATGTAGCCGGCCGCCGTCGAGCTGCTCGTCGCCAAGGTGTAGACGGCTGCCGTCGGGGCCGAGTCGGCCGGTGCCTCGACGTCGATCTGCCCAACGATCTGCGCGATCGTCTTGTGCTCGTCCGGCACAGCCCAGACGATCAGTTTGTTCGCGTCTTCGTCGTTGGTGACCTCGACCTCGGGCACGGCGTCGCGGATCGCATTCTCGACGATGTCGACCGAGGCGTACTTCAACGCATAGACGACCACCTTGGGAGCCAGTTCCGGCGGGCCCTTGGAGGCGAGCTTCTCGATCAGCACCCGGATCACTTCGTGGTCGGCCGGTCGGGCCCAGGTGACCAACTGGCTCGGGTCGCCGCCGAGCGTGAACGTCGCGTCCGGCGTCGCTTCTCGAAGGAGCCGGATCGAATAGATGGCAGTGCGAATGTCGGCCGACGGCAACGTATGCACCATCACCGTGGCGGCCGTCGCCGGGTCTTCCGGCACGTCGATCTGCGTGATGATCTTCTCGATCAACGGATGGTCGGTCGGTCGGGCGAGAACGATCAGCTTCTGTGGATCTTCATCGGTCGTGAACGTCGCCTCGGGGAAGGCGGCCTGCAAAACGACCACGGCACCGGCGGCCGAGATCGTTTCGAACGTATGGACGGCCGCCTCGGGTGAGGTCTCCGGTGCCGAGAGCCGGTCGACCGCGGCCTGGATGATCTCATGGTCGGCCGCCCGAGCCCAGGCGATCAATTGGTGCGGATCGTCGCCCGCATTGAGCACCGCCTCGGGGACCACGTCCGTGAGCACGGTGACGGCCGTGGCAGCAGTGGCCGACGTCAATTCATAGACGACCACTGTCGAAGCCACATCGGGAAGATCCTCGACGTCCATCTGCTTGATGACCGCTTCGATCACCGCGTGGTCGTCGGGTCGGGCCCAGGCGATTAGTTTGTTCGCGTCCTCGTCCTCGGTCACCTCGGCCTCGGGAACCGCATCGCGCAGCACATTGGAGACTGTGTCGACGTCGGCGTATGTCAACGAGTAGACGACCGCCTTGGCCGCTCCGGCCGCCGAACTCTCGACGTCCATCTGCTTCACGATATCGGCAATGACCACATGGTCGTCGGGCCGAGCCCACGCGATCAGCCTGTTCGTCTCCTCGTCCTCGGTCACTTCGGCGTCGGGCACGGCGTCGCGCAGCACGTCGGAGACCGTGTCGACATCGGCGTATTGCAACGGGTAGACGACCACCTTGGGGGCCGTCTCGGGCGAGCCGTCGCCGTTGAGCTTCTCGATGACGCCGCCGATCGCCGTATGATCTTCCGGACTTGCCCAGACGATCAACTGGTTCGCATCGGAACCGAGAGTCATGGTGGCTTGTGGCACGACCTCTCGCAGCAGCCGCATCATGTAGTAGGCGGTCATCCGGGAACCGCCCGCCTCGATCTCGTGGACCATCACGGTGGCTGCGGCGTCGGCCGGGTCCTCGACGTCCATCTGCTTGATGACCTCGGCGATCACCGTCTGGTCGGCCGGTCGAGCCCAAGCGATCAGCCGATTCGCTTCGTCGTCAGCGGTCAGTTGGGCGTCGGGAAGCGCTTCGGCCAGAACCTCTTGAACCGTGTCGACGTCGACATGTTCGAGCATGTAAATGACCGCTGCGGTTGCCTCTTCGGGCGTTGCCAGCGAGGCGACCGTGGCCTTGATCTTCTCGTGATCGGTCGGCCGGGCCCAGGCGATCAGTTGTTTCGGGTCGTCGGCCGTGTTGAAGACGGCCTCGGGCACGACGTTCGCAAGCACACCGATGGCCGTCTCGGCGGTGGTCGACGTCAGCGTGTAGACCACCACGGTCGAAGCATCGTCGGAAAGCCCTTCGACGTCCAACTGCTTCAGTACCTCGGCGATGACCGCATGATCGTCGGGCCGGGCCCAAACGATCAGCTTGTTCGCTTCCTCGTCTTCGGTCACCTCGGCCTCGGGCACCGCATCGCGAAGGACGTGCTCGACCGTGTCGACGTCGGTATACTTCAGCGTGTAGACGGCCACTTTCGGCGCGTTCTCGGGCGAGCCGTCGCCGTTGAGCTTCTCGATGACGCCGCCGATCGCCGCATGATCTTCCGGGGTTGCCCAGACGATCAACTGGTTCGCATTGGACCCGATCGTCATGCTGGCTTGTGGCACGACCTCTCGCAGCAGACGCATCATGTAGTAGGCGGTCGAGTGGGAGCCGCCCGCCTCGATCTCGTGAACCATCACGGTGGTTGCGGCGTCGGCCGGGTTCTCGACGTCCATCTGCTCGATGACCCCTTCGATCACCGTGTGGTCGGCGGGGCTCGCCATGACGATCAATCGATCTTCCCGCTCGTCTTCCGTCACCTCGGCATCGGGAACCACGTCGCGCAGCACGTCGGAAACCGTGTCGACGTCGGTGTACTGCAACGGATAGACGGCCAGCCGCGGTTTGCTCTGCTCGTCCTCGGGGACCTGCATCTGTTTGAGTGTGGTGGCGATGAGTTGGTGGTCCGACTCGCGTGCGAAGGCGATGATCGCCTCGCCGGACGTGTCGTGCAGCAGCTTGACGCCGGGCAACAGTTCTTCGAGCAGTTGCAGTGCCACGGTCGCGTCGACGTCCTTGATCGAATAGGCGGTGATCGTCTGCTGCGAGTCGCGCTGCGTGCCCGCGTCGATCTGTTCGAGCGCCGCTTGGATGGCCAACTGCCGCTCGGCATCGGCTCGGACGAGCAGACGCATGGTCTTTTTGTCGAGCACGAACTCGATGTCGGGGAACAGGTTCTCCATGATGCTCAACACGGTGTCGGCATCGGTCGAACCGACCGGGTGGCCCATCAACTCGCCTTGGGCGTCGGGTGTGGCAGCACGTTGCATCTGCTCGACGACCTGCCGGATCGTCTCGTGGTCTTCGGCCCGGGCCCAAGCGACGATCGTGCCGGCCGTGATGTCGGCTTGAAGTTTCACGTCGGGGAGCAGTTCCTGGAGGATGCCGATCGCGATCGTCGGGTCGGCCTTCGACATGGGATAGACGATCACCTTCTCTTGCCACTCGACGGGCACGCCGGTATCCATTTGTTCGACCGCTTCGCCGATCGCCTGCTGGTCGTCGGCATCGGCCCAGACGGAAAGCCGGTTCGTCCGTTTGTCGACCACCATCCGGCAGTCGGGAAAGAGCGACTCGATCATCGTCTCGACGGCCTCGATGTCGGCCGACTGGAGTTGATAGGTCGCCAGGCGTAGTTGCGGTTCGACCGGCGGTGTGGTCTCGAGTTGGGCCAAGGCCCCGGCAATCTGCATGTGGTCGGCAGGCGAGGCCATTACGAGTAGCCGCTCGTTCAGACTGTCGACCGTAATCTGGGCTTCCGGGGCCACTTGCTGCAATGTGGTGACCAGGCTCGCCGGTAGTTCGGTCGGCCGGCTCTTCGACGGCTTGGTACGTGTCGTCGAAGACGGTTGGGCCACATAGGGGAACGGATAGACGCGAAGCACCGGTTCCTCGGAGTCGAGGCCGCTGGGAAGCAGTTTCGCCAGCACGTCGGCGAGCATCGCGTGTTCGCTCTCGGTACACCAGGCGAAGAGGCTCTCCGTCTTCGCATCGACCGTCAGCCGCGCGTCGGGCACCACGGGCTGCAGCGAGGTCAACAGTCTCTCCGTGTCGGCGTTGCCGACGTCGTAGACGTCGAAACGCGGCTTCTCGGCCGGGAGGACCGATTCGAGTTCGTCCAGGGCCGCCTTGATGACGGCCTGATCGGAAAGTCGTGCGATCGCAACCAGGACGTCGTGCTCTGCGTCGACCGTGATTTGGGCCTTCGGCACCAGGTTCTGCAGAAGGTTCAACGCCGATTGCGGGTCGGCTTCCGACAGCCGATAGACCTGCAATTGGGGCGTGTTATCGAGGTCCGGGCTCTGGTCCAACTTCTCCAGGGCCGCCTTGAGTTGCACATGGTCGTCGACCGTGGCGAAAGCGAGCAGGTTGCCGCTTTCGGGATGGATCGACAACTGGGCCTCGGGCACCAAT
>JAZFUB010000210.1:0-12542 GCA_036447015.1 Thermoguttaceae bacterium
AATGACGACCGCATTGATCTGGAAGAAAGCTAGATTCACTCTCGAAAGATCGTCCGGCCTAACCAGACAATGCTCGTAGGCCAGCAATCCCGCAATCAATACGATGCCGGTTAAGTAGACGATAACGAACTCCAGATACACCAGCGGCACAAGTGCCAGCAGCCCAATCATAACCGAATGGCAGACCGCGGCAAACCGCAACGCCCGGGCAACCCCAAACCTCGCCGGCACGCTTCGCAGCCGCATCTTCTGGTCGAACTCGGTATCCTGACAAGCATAGATTATATCGAACCCGGCCACCCAAAACATGACGGCCAGTCCCAACAGCAGCGGCGGCCAGGCGAACACGGGCCGAATCGCAACCCAGCCGGCCAGCGGGGCCAGCATCAGGGCCGCTCCGAGCCAGAAATGGGCGAGCACGGTAAAACGTTTCGAATAGCTGTAGCCGAAAAGAAACAGCAGCACGGGCACCGAGGCCGCCGCCGGGATCCAATTCCCCGGCAGAAACAGCAACGTCCCGGCAATGAAACCCAGCGAACAGACCACTGTAAAGAGCACCACGCTACCCGTGCTGAGCGCCCCGCTGGGCAAATGCCGCGACGCGGTGCGCGGGTTCAAGGCGTCGATCCGCCGGTCGGCCAGCCGGTTGAACGCCATGGCCGCACTTCGGGCGAAAACCATGCAGACGAGAATGCCGATCAGCTCCTCGACGCGAAACGGGATCGGCGGCTCGCTTCGCACGTTGGCCGCCCAAGCCATCACGGCCGCCAACAGTGCAAACGGCAACGCGAAGAGCGTGTGGCTGAACCGGATCATTTCCAGCAGTTGGCGGAGCATCGTGCCGTCACCGACTTTCGGGAATCAGGTTCGCTGCCTCGGGCCGCGGTGCGTTGGTCGCCGTATCCCAATAGGGCGAGAGGTTCCGCAGGTTGGCGACCACCTCGGGAAAGACCTCGATGATCCGGTCGATCTCTTCTTCCGTATTGTAGCGGCTGAAGCTGAACCGGACCGAGCCATGAACGGCCGTGAACGGGACGTTCATCGCGGTGAGCACGTGCGACGGCTCCAGCGACCCGGACGTGCATGCCGAGCCGCTCGACGCACAGATGCCGAAATCGCTCAGTTGATAGAGCATCCCCTCGCCTTCGATATAGTGGCAGGCGATGTTCAGCGTGTTCGACAGCCGCGGTGCCGCCTTGCCGTTGACCTGGACGTTGGGGATGGTCGCCTCCAGCGCGGTCTCCAGCCGGTCGCGAAGCTTTCGGACCCGAGCCTCGTCCTCGTCGTGCGTCTCGACGGCCAGGGTCAATGCCTTGGCCAGACCCACGATATAGGGCACGTTTTCCGTACCGGCCCGGCGTCCCTCTTCCTGATGCCCGCCGATCATCAGCGGGCGGCAAGGCGTGCCGCGACGAATGAACAGCGCGCCGACCCCCTTTGGTGCGTGGAGCTTGTGGCCCGAGAACGACAGGAGATCGACGTGGCGGAAATCGGCCTGCAGATCGATCGGGATCTTGCCGACCGATTGCGTTGCGTCGGTATGAAAGACGATGGCCGGATCGGTCTCCTTCGTCAGCCGCGAAAGCTGCTCGATCGGAAAGATCACGCCCGACTCGTTGTTCGCGTGCATCACGGTGACCAGCAGCGTTTCGGGGGTCAACGCCCGAATGAATTCGCCGACGTCCAGGTTGCCGTCGGTGTCGACCGGTAGGAAGGTCACTTTGTAGCCGCGGCGTGCCAGGTCCTTGCAGACCTCCAACACGGCCGGATGTTCGACCGACGTAGTGATGATATGTTTTCGTTTCGGATTGGCCCGGGCCGTGCCGAGGATGGCTGTATTGTTGCTCTCGGTCGCACAGGACGTGAACAGGATCTGCTTTGGGGCCACGCGGCCGAAATGGTTGGCGATCTCCTGTCGGGCTCCGGCCAACGCCTCGGCGACGTGCTGCGCCGGTTCGTACATCGAACTCGGATTGAAATAGTTGTCCGTGAAGAAGGGGGCCATCGCCTCGAAGACTTCGGGGGCGACCTGCGTCGTGGCGTTGTTGTCGGCATAGATGATTTTCATCGGTCGGCTTCCTTCTTCAGACGGCAATCACGCGAACCCGTTCGTCGACCATGTCCTTGAGCGTCTGTTCGACCAGCATTCTAAGCGTTTGGCCGGCTCCGGCGCATCCGGCACAGGCTCCGC
Source organism: Thermoguttaceae bacterium (assembly GCA_036447015.1). Taxonomy (GTDB): domain Bacteria; phylum Planctomycetota; class Planctomycetia; order Pirellulales; family Thermoguttaceae; genus JAZFUB01. The sequence continues at coordinate 2,192 of JAZFUB010000210.1, forward strand.
CCAGGCGACAGTATACGAGCATTTCCTTGATGTCGATAATCTCGACGTCGCCCCCGTCCTTTTGCAACAAGGGACGCACGTACTCGTCCATGGCCGAGTCGATTTTTTTGTTGAATTGGTAGGGCGACAGTTTCGGTCGGCCGTCGGTCTCGACCGGCTCGGGCAGATCGAGTCTCGGGACGATCTTCAACATCTTCGGGTCGGTTCCCCAGATTTCGTCCAACAGATCTTGTAGCCCGCCGGGCGCATGGTGGCACGACGTACAGGCACCGCCCGCCTTGATCGCACCGGTGATGTCGGGGATCGTGTGTAGATTGAGCTCTTTGATCTTTCGCCGCAGGTAGGGTTCGCTCATGGAAAAGCACTTGCAAACGATGCGGCCTTCGTCCTCGTCGCTTTCGTGGATATCGACGCCCAACTCCTTCAGGTCGACGCCCCGTCGCTGAGCCCAATTGAAAACGGCCGCTTCGAGGGCCTCGGCCCCCATGACCGAACAGTGGATCTTCTGCTTCGGCAACCCCTCGAGGAACTCGACGATGTCGTTGTTCGTGACCTTCAGCGCTTCGATCGGCGTGAAGCGTCCCCGCTCGATCAGCGAGCACAGCGCCTCCGAAGCGGCGATCGCCGAGGTACATCCGAACGTCAGATATCGGGCGTCGGTAATCACGTCCTTCGTCGGATCGTCCGGATCGCGTTCGACTCGAAACGTGAAACGCATCGAATCTCCACAAGCGATCGACCCATGCTCGCCGAACCCGTCGGGATCCTCGATCTCCCCCAAATGGGTGCCAGGCTTGCCATGTACGGCATCCATGAAGAGCTGCTTGGTCTTTTCGCTATACTCCCAGGCCATCTCGGCTTTCTCCTCCGCGGTTCGTCACTACTCTATGTGGTTGGTGGCTCCTGCAAACCTTTCTCCTCTTATTATGGGGAGTCTCCATTTTTTTCAAGTCTGCAAGACTTTTTTCGTGGCCTTGGCACACAAAATTACGTCACACCAGACGCTATCACCGCATGTTGGCCACTCAGCATGACAGACGGTCCGCCGGAGAGAAAGGGCCGGAACCGCGAATTCCCGCGTTTCGGGTCGATTCTTGGGGCAGCCGGCGGCGGAACACGGCATGTCACATTGCGAAACTGCCGTGCGCGTAAGCTGGGTAATTCGCGACATCGCTTCCGGTCCAGTCGCCTTTGTCTTTTTCCGTGACTATTCCGGTCTGGTTGAGACTAACGCCCTCAAGGGGCATCGGTCAACTCCCCCGCATGAGACGTCGATGGAATTGGTACGCCTATTCGTTACAAGCGATACAGGCCGTGCGATGCGCACAGCCCCGAGACGCGGCCTAATCGCAACCTCTCGGGCATGTTGTTCGACATCGCGCAGGTACTGCCCAGCCGCGATTACAAGACCGTAGCGGGACAAAGACGGCTTTGCCCCGAGGTCGGCAACAGCGACAGCACCGTGCCCGGGGGGGTCATGCTCAATCTGCCGAGAATCGATATCAAGTACCAGTCGTCGCTCGGGCCCCGGGCAGCGATCCTGCTTGCGGCGATACTGACGCTCGTGTTGCCGACGGTGACACTCGCCCAATGGACCGGCCAAGTGGATCGGTACGATGTTCCGGCCTTCGGTCCGACCTATCCGACAACGAATGCGCATCATCGAGATCCCTATCCCGTGCCGCAACCGGCGGCCGGGAACGTTCCGGCCGCCTATCGCCCGAATCCGACGAGTGGGCAGACCTCGCCGTTGATCGAGGAACTCTGTCAGTCGCAAACCTACCGCGATCCGGGCCGTCTTCCGTTGGAGCAGGCGCAGACACCGGCGTGCGGACCCTTCGGTCTTGCTGAAGACTGCTTCGATTGCGAGTTTTCGGCACGCGGCTACTACCTGAACGATCAGCGTATCCAATGGAGCGGGCTCGAAGCGATGTTCGGCGTCGAGGGAGTGCTCGCTCCCGTGCTGCGTCACAAGTTCGGCTCCTGGGAAACGACGCTGCAGGGCGAGTTCTATCTGAATCAGCCGGTCGACGGAAACATCCTCGTCAATACGCCGGAGCGAAGGTCCTATGCGGCCAACTTCGACGTCGACACTTTCGAAATCTCGCAACTTCGGATCGCGATACGCAACGGCAATAAGGAATTGGTCGTCGGCAAGATGGTGACGCCGTTCGGGCGGACCTACTTTCCGCTCTATTCGAACGTCCGGCTCGACGCGCCATTTATTCGTACCGAGTCGATTCTGTGGCGAGAGACGGGCCTCCTGCTGCGCTGGGATCCAAGCCCGTTCGTCGGCGAAGTGGGGATCACCAACGGCAGCGAAGACCGCGACACGAATTCCTCGAAAGCGATCGTCGGGCGGCTCGGGTTCGAAGGCGACACCTGGGCGGTCGGTCTCTCGATCAAGATGCAAGACGGCATCGGCTCCGAAGAACAGAAGCAATTCAACAACCACGTGGGCGTCGACTTCATGACCCGAAGCGATTGCTTCACCTTCTCCGGCGAGATCATCTACGACGAGTACGGATTCCGCCGGGCCGGGTTCGACCCGAACGACATCACATGGGGCCGGAGCATCTACTATCGCGAACTGAACAACGGATGGTACGTCCCGATCACCGGGGTCGGATTCTACCTGAACCTGGACTACGAGAACGGCCCGTGGTGCGCCACGTTGAACTACGGCGAGTTCTACCCCGAACGGATCGGCAACGCGATGCACGACGTGATCAACCGCCGCGGCATCGTCAAGGTAGCCTACGCGTTCACGCCACACGTGCAGTCCTACACCGTCGTGATGGTCGAAAACGAAGGCTACACGGCCCAAGGCGGCCGCGCTCGAAGAGGCAAGGTCCTGCTGACCGGTTTGCAGTACGCGTTTTAGGGCGACAACGCGACGTTGGTTGCGCTCGACGGGTCCCACCGGTCGCCGCCGGTGGGCTTAGAACTCGTACAGGAATTACTTCCCTATTTGGCTATGAGCAGTGGGAAAGCCCATGACTCAAAGCTCACTGCTCACTGCTCAAAGCCAACACCCAAGAACTGAATCGGGAAGTTATTCCTGTACGAGTTCTTAGTGAGTGTTGGTGCGGCGTTCAGGAGTCGGTTGTGACGCCCGTCCCTACTTTCCCACCGCGTACAAGTGCTTATTCGTCAGCACGTAGAGCACGCCGTTGGCGGCCACGGGGGTGGTCGAGACGCTGTCGCGCATTCGCATGGAACTGATCACCTCTAGCTGCTTGCCGGCCTTAAGGACCCAGAGGTAGTTTCTTTCGGTGCCCAGATAGACCTTGCCGTCGGCGACCATCGGCGAGCCGCAGATGGGTCCGCCCGCTTTGTGAACCCAGTAGGGTTTGCCCGTCTCGGCGTCGAGGCAGTGCAGATCGCCGTCGAAGTCGGCCGCGTAGACCAGCCCGTCGGCGATGGCCACGGTCGAGACGGTCGAACTGATGTCCTTGTAGCTCCAGACGATGCCGGTTTGTGTCGTGTCGCCCGTCTTCGTTGCGTCGAGACAGACCAGCCAAGCCTTCTCCATCTGGTGGAACGCTTCCTGCGAGAACGGCACGTAGAGGCGGTTCTTATGGAAGACGGGCATGGCCGTCGCTATGTACGAGGTGCTGTCGTGCTGGTGGTCGGGCGGCACGTGGTCCTGCGTTTGGGCCAGCGGATGGCCGTGGAACCGCCAGACGTTCTTCAGCAGCGTCGGCGTCCCGCCCGGATCGGTTGGGTCGAGCATCTCGAACGCATAGGCATAACCGTTGCCGGCGCCGAAGAACCCGAGCGTCTTGTCGCCCACCCGTCCCATGGCCGGCGAGCTCCACTGTCCGTGGGTGATGTCCGGACCGATGCCGAAATCGTCCCTGGCGACCAGTTTGCCGGTCCGTTTGTCGAGCACGATCAGGCTCGGTGCCGCGGGGTGAACCACATGGTCGTGCGTCCACTCGACGCCGTTGGCCGTGCAGACGTAGAGCAGATCGCCGTGGACGAGGACCGAGCAGTTCGCCCCGTTGTGCGGCTCGGCCTTCGTTTCGGCGATGATGTCGTAGCGCCAGAGGATGTCGGCAGCCTTCGGGCCGGGGTCCAACGGCGCGGCTCCCTCGGGCATCATGTGACGTCCTTCGTCGGTGAACGGACCGTCGTTGCCGTTGGCCATGCCTTCGACGTCCAGACAGAGCACCTCGTTGCGATTGCTCACGACATAAGCCCGATCGCCTTCGATCGTCGGCGGCGAGGTCAGCCCGATATAGTGCCAGTCGGCCCATTTGATTTTGATCAACTTGGGCACGTTCAGTTGCCAGAGGAACTTGCCGGTCGCTTCGTCGAAGCACATCAACACACCGCGATCTTCCTGCATCCGCTCATCGCGGGCCGGGTCGTTGTTTGTGCCCACGAAGATCTTACCGCCGGCGATCACGGGCGAACCATAGGAAAGCCCTCCGACCTTGGCAATCCATTTCACGCCGCTGTTGTCGGGCAGATCGATACCGCCGGTCTGATAGTTACGCATTCCCGGCTCGAACCGATCGGGCAACCCGGTTTCCGTCGAGACCATGTTGCGAGAGTGGCGCTCGCCCCATTGCGGCTGATCGGCTGCGGGGAGGATGCCCACGCCAAGGACGAAAACGAACAGGAGAAGGCCGATCGATTTGATGGTGTTTTGGTGCATGGTGTGAGACTCCGTTTGGGGCGGGTGACAAGAGATGGATGGCGGCGTGACGGCCAATTCAGCAGGCCTGTTGAAAAAGTGAAACTTGCATTGCGTGCCACCCGCCGACTTTTTCGACGGGCTGCTGGCGATTATCGAGGCTCGACCCAATCTACTTGAACCATTCGCGGCTCCGTCTGACGACTTCGTCCTGGCCGACGACATCCCCGCTGGCAACCGGTGCCTCTTCTCTGCTCATCAATGCGCCGAAGTCCTTGGTCTTGGAGTTATGGCGGCCCGGCAACAGAGAAGAGGCACCGGTACTCCCCTGATGTCTGCCTTGAGGTACGCAAATCTGCGATGAACCGTAAAACTCCACTTCAGTGTAGGAAGACGGCCTGGCGGCGGCAAGATAGGGGCTGTCGGATGGTAAGACGGGTGGGACTTGACACGTTGCCGGCAAGACCATGGCCGTCCATCGGTCCGACGCCTTCCAGTGAGAAATGACCTTGACAAACACTGGCGAGATGTTATAAATTTATAGTGGGCTATAACTTTAGTCGCCTGTGTAACTGAGGCTAATTATGAGTAACAGCGAGTTCGGCAACCCCTTTCGTCCTGGGGCAGGCCATATGCCGCCTCACCTTGCTGGTCGCCAGGAGGAAATCGCCGAGTTTCGGAAGCTTCTGTCGCAGGAGACCATTCTCGAGAACATGGTCCTGACCGGCCTTCGAGGAGTGGGAAAGACCGTTCTGCTGGAAACCCTTCGACCGTTGGCTATCCACGAGGGCTGGGGTTGGGTCGGTACGGATCTTTCCGAGTCGACAAGCATCAGCGAAGATCGGATGGCGCTGCGCGTGATGACCGACCTTGCCGTCGTGACTAGTACTATCGAGGTCAGCAGCCGGGAGGTTTCGACAATGGGGTTCCGAGCCGATCACACACTCGTGACGGAGAAACTCACCTTCGACACGATGGTGCAGTTGTACAATGGAACTCCCGGCTTGGTCGCCGACAAACTCAAGGCCGTTCTGGAACTTGTCTGGCAGTGTTGGCAGCGGCGGGGGAAGCGAGGGCTGATCTTTGCCTACGACGAATCTCAGACTCTCTCGGACCACGCGTCCAAAGACGAATATCCTTTGTCCCTCCTGTTGGATGTGTTCCAATCGATTCAGAGGAAGGGCATTCCCTTTATGCTGGTGCTGGTCGGCCTTCCGACATTGTTCCCCAAACTGGTCGAAGCCCGAACTTTCGCAGAGCGAATGTTCCGAGTCGTCTTCCTGGATCGCCTGAATGAGTCCGACAGCCGCGATGCCATTCTCAAGCCGATTGAAGATAGTCGGTGCCAGGTAGCCCTGAAAGATTCGTCGGTCCAAAAGATCATCAGGAATTCCGGTGGGTATCCTTACTTCATCCAGTTCATCTGCAAGGAATGCTATGACGTTTTTCTCCAGAAGATCGACACCAGCGAAGAGGCATCGGTACCCATCAAAGAGATTATTCGCAAGCTCGACAGCGACTTCTTCGCCGGTCGCTGGGCGCGAGCTACGGATCGTCAGCGGGAGTTGCTTACCGTGATCGCTGGCTTGGACAACTGTGAAAATGAATTCACGGTTCAAGAGTTGGCAGAGAAGTCGAAGCAAGTCCTTCAAAAGCCTTTCAGTCCCAGTCATGTGAATCAAATGCTTGTCGCGTTGAGCAACGCCGGGCTGATCTACAAGAATCGGCACGGAAAGTACTCCTTTGCCGTGCCGTTGCTGGGGCAGTTCATCTCGCGGCAACAACAATGACTTGAATGTGTAGCGGACAGGCCTGAGTTCCCGTTTCAGTGGACGAGTGAATCGAGTGACCGATACCGAACTGCTTGCCAACCTCCAACGTACGCTTGTCGACCGCGGTGCGGCGATCGTCGCCGTTGCCGATTTGCAGTCGTTGCCCGCGGACGTTCGTGCCGGCTTGCCTCGGGCCGTTTGCATCGGCGTCGCGCTGGATCCGTCGATCGTGGCCGGCATCGTCGATGGGCCGACGTTGGCCTATGCGGACGAGTATCAACGGGTCAATGAACTGTTGAATCGGTTGGCCGCGGCGTGCGCGGAGTTTCTTCGCGAACGTGACTTTCGGACGGGAGGCGGTCGGGCGACCGCCGGTGCGTTGGACGAGAAGACGCTGGCGACCGCGTTGCCGCATAAGACGGTTGCCACGTTGGCCGGCGTGGGATGGATCGGCAAGTGTGCCTTGTTGATCCACGAGACCTACGGTTCGGCCGTTCGCTACAACAGTGTGTTGACCGATGCGCCGTTGCCGGTGAACGTGCCGATCGAGGACTCGCGCTGCGGCGAGTGCTCGACCTGTGTCGAGCGATGTCCGGTCGACGCGCCGTCGGGGCGTCCTTGGGAGCCGACCTTCGAGCGGAGCGATTTTTTCGATGCCTTCGCTTGTTGCGAGGGTGCCCGGGCGCAGTGCCGAAAGATCGGCATCGACCACACGATTTGTGGCATTTGCATTGTGGCTTGTCCGTATACGCAGCGGTACTTGGCACGGGAGTGACGGCTGGCCGTATCATCGGCCTTCTCTGCGGCGAGCAGATGCCGCGAATCTGCCGAATTTGCCGTGTGTGCGGAATATGCCGGCCACCCCCCCAATCTCCCTTGTGCATTCGCCCCTTGTGCGTGGTGGCAAAAGCTTCCAAAACGACTCGGGCCGTGTTATACTACACGTCTGGGGTGAGGATTGTGTCCCGGCACGAGCGTTTGGACTTCATAAGCCGTTGAACGCAAGAGGTGGTAGCGCGATGACCAGGCTGATGACGATACGGCATCACGGGCCGATGCACGATCGGAAGATCTGCGACGGGGAGGCCACGGCGATCACTACGGCCGGAACGACCGAAATCTTTGCTCGTTGCGCGCCGGTCGCGTCGGGAACGAGCAAGAATGGGTGTCGCCGCCAGACGCAAGTGATCTACGAGAGCCTGGGCCAACTGCTCGAAGAGGCCGGCGCGGGCCTGGATCACGTCGTTATCGAGAAGGCTTATTTTCGCAACCTCGTGGCGGATTTCGACGACTTCGAGCAGATCCGGCATGAAGCCTATCGCCGGCGCGGAGTTATCGGCGAGCGGCTTCCGGCGACCACCTATCTGCAGCAGCCTCCCTGCCGCGCGGGCCAAGACATCGAGTTGCAGGCCTACGCCGTGGTGCCGGATGCCGAGGGAAGGACCCGTGTGACTTCGCTGCCGACACCTTACGAGCGTGTCGGCATGAAGCTGCTTCAGGTCGGCCAGGCACGGCATCTCTACATCAGCAACATCTCCGGGTACGAAGCCGACGGCGGACGGCCGGTCGATTTTCGCAAGCAGAGCGATCGAATGTTCGACCAGGCGCTTCAGATGTTGGGCGACCTGGGCACGACGTTTCCCGACGTCGTGCGCACCTGGATCTACTTGAGCGACATCGATCGCGATTACGGTACGTTGAACGCCTCGCGCAACGATTTCTTCGACCGCGAGAACGTCAACCGGCTACCGGCCAGCACCGGTATCGGCGGCGGACTGTATCCCGGCGACAGTCAATGCACGTTCGACCTCTACACGCTGCTGAATCCCGAGATTGCCGACATCGAGATCATGACGACTCCCACGCTCAACGAGGCGGCCGAATACGGGGCGTCCTTCTCGCGCGGGATGCGGATGACCTTGCCCGAGCAAACCTATCTGTTCATCTCGGGAACGGCCAGCGTCGACGAAGCCGGGGCGACGGTTCACGTGGGTGACGCGCGTTTGCAGATCGAGCGAATGCTGTTGAATATCCGCGAACTGCTACGTCCTCATGGGGCGAATTGGACCGACCTGGCCCATGCGGTCACCTACCTGAAGTCGGCCGACTACCTGCCGACATACCGGGAGATTCTCGCCAAGTGGGGCGTTTCGTCGATGCCCCATACGATCGTCGAGGCCAACGTTTGCCGCCCCGAACTGCTCTGCGAGATGGAAGCGATTGCCGTCATTCCAAACGAGAAGTAGGGTGTGTGTGCTTGCACGCACGCGAAAAAGGCTCTCGGCAAGACGCGTGCATGTAAACACACCCTACGGTCTACCCACCCAATTCCGCTTCCAACTCCCGGCCGGTGGCCAGGGCGGCGTCGATGGTCGCCGGCGGCGACAGCAACGACTCGAGCCAGTGCGTGTAGTTCTCCAGGCCGTCTTGCGGCCACTTCTCGAGGTCGCCTTTGGCCCTTTCCATCAGGCTTTCCATCAGATGCGTGCAGCGGGTGATCGGCTCCAGCGGAATGACCATCGAGGCCGACTTGATCGTATGCAACGTGCGTCCGAAACCGCGAAACACCTCGTCACCGCGATCTCCCGACCGCGAGCGGCCGATCCACTGACGAAGCTCTGCCACACGACCGGTCAACTCGCGATGGAACGTGTGCCACAATCGGGTATCCACGCCCTGCGGAGCGGGCCATTCCTCGGAAGGAAACTCCTGCACGGGCATCGCTTTGTCCGGCGGTGATGGGACGGAAGCCGACGTCGAAACGGACGGCGACGTCGCCGGTTCGGTCGATCCCGCCTTGGCCGAACCGGTCGCTGTCGGTGCGGGTGTCGTTGATATGGGTGTGGTCGGTGTCGTTGGTGCGGACGCCGGTCGTGCGGATGCTGTTGCTTTGCCCTTAGTCGCCAAGGTTGCCTCCGCGTGCATTGCCGAGCGAGTCACTTGGCGTAGCGCGGCGGCCCGATGCTCGCGTTTGGCCGTCGAAATCAACTCGTCGGCCAAGCGAACGACCTCGCCCAGCTCGGGCTTCGACACCTGGGCGTCGGCACCGACTGCCAGGCCTTTCTTGTGGTTGTCGGGCGTAACGATCGACGAGTAGAGCAACACGGGCAACTGTTTCAGTTCCGGGTGCTCCTTGATCCGCTTCGTCAGATGGAAGCCGTCGACCTGGGGCATTTCGATGTCGGAAATGACCAGGTCGCAAATGTCCGCCACGTTGCCCGTCTCTGAGAGCCGCTGTGAAATCCATTGCCAGGCCTCGTCGCCGTTGTTGAAGAACGACAGTTGCGTGTAGCCGCTGTTGCGCAACGCGCTTCCGATCGCCTCGCGCACGGTCGGCGAGTCTTCGGCCAACAGAATCCGAAGATTCTCGCGAGGCAACCCCAACGGGTTCTCAATCGTATCGGTTCGGAAGTACTGTTCGGTCACGTCGTCGAGAATCTTCTCGAAATCCAACATCACGATCAGCCGATCGCCGCATCGGGCCAAGGCCGTGATCGGCGTCTGGGCCAGCGCGTCCAAATCCGGCACCGCGAGGATGTTCTCCCAACTGAGGCGATGGATCCGCTCCACGTCGTCGACCAGGAAGGCCGTCTGCTGCTGATTGAAGTCGCTGAGGATCATGTTCGACTCGGAATTCTCCCGGGTCGATTCGATTCCCAAGTGGTCCAGCAGTGAAACGCAAGGGATCACGTTGTCACGCAATTTGAACACACCGCGGATCGAACTGTGTGCGCGCGGCAAGCCGGTGATGGTTGTCGTGAGCAACACTTCTCGAACCTTCGCGACATTGATGCCGAACGTGTAGTCGGCCACGTCGAAGACCAACACCTCCAGTTCGTTGGTTCCGCTCTCCAACAGAATCTCTTTGTCCAACAGGATATTGCTCATCGTCGACATCGCACACCTCGCAGAAATGGCGTGATGACCCCACCCA
>JAZFUB010000211.1:0-17961 GCA_036447015.1 Thermoguttaceae bacterium
TCAAACAGTCCCCACTCAACCCGGGTCAGGGTCAAACGAGGCAAACGCGCAGGGGAGGAAGGAGGAAGGAGGAAGGAGGAAGGGAAGACTGTTAGCCGTCGAGCTTGCTCGACGTTGTTTTGGCGTGGGTGAGACGGTATCTTCCATAGGGACCAACTTCTTCCGTGACAACTTCTTTGAGGACGAGACCATGAGAGATTGCGTGCGATGGTCAGCGCGATATTCCGGCGCTGCCGGTGGAACTGGAGGTCGAGTAGGTCAGGCACGCCCGTGCCTGACCGCAACGCGGTCCAACAACGAAGCCCAGGGTCGCGCAGCGCACCCTGGGTTGGGAGGGCCCGGACAACAACACGAACGCTGAAGGCGTTCCACATGGCGTTACGCAATTGTACAACCTCGTTGAGGTTGATGTTGTTTTGCTCGACTGTTACCTAGGGTGCGCTGCGCGACCCTAGGCTTCGTTGTTCAACCGCTTCGCGGTAACGAAGTCGCTATCGCAACCGAAAACGGTCTGTTCGGCGCTGGTCGCCCGGCGTGTCGCGTGGGATATTGAAGGTAATCTGCCACGTCTTGCTCTCGTGGTCGTAGTCGGTTTGCCAGTAGTCGTTTCCGTGAACCGATTGGTCGATCGCGACCCACCGGCCGCCCTCTTGGCGTTGAAGTTGCCGGTTACGGTAGTCCGACAGGCCGGTCAGTGTGATCGGTAGGTAGCCTAGCCCGCCGGTCACTTCGAAGTCGGCCTGTCCGCCGGGGTCGGTTGCGATGACGGTTGGATAGCGCTGGACGACCGTTCCTCGGCTTGCTTTGACGACCAGATCGTTGCCGACCGCTTCTCGATGGATCATCTTCCAGGTGTCGGCGTCCTTTTGCAGTGCGGCACGCAGCGACGCATTGGGGCCGTAATAGTCGTCGGCCTTTTGCGGCATGACGACGTGGACGATCCGGGCCTCGACGTAGTCGCCCGGCTCGAGGCGTTCGACCTCGGGCGGCGGGAGGATGTCGATCAGCGACGTGTCGGTGCCGCGGACCTTGGCCCCGTACTCGGCCGCATAAGGGATCGCCGCCTTGCCGCCGAGTCGGGCATCCCAATGCCGGATGATGATCCCTCGGTTGGCCCAGGCGCCGGACTCCGACCGATCGCGCGACACGGCTTCGTGCATCGAGAACCAGGGCACGCGGCCTTCGCATGCGGTGCGTGGTCGCTTGTAGGTGTTTCCACCCCAGGCGGTCTCCCACTGTTGGATCATCCCGGTTTCGTTACCTCGGGCAAAGCGTCGCTCGCCCGTGTAGCTGTAGTCGTCGCCTCCGCACTGAAAGAGGACGAGTCGGGAGAACTCGACCGGCTCGCGCACGTCGTATCGGAAATGGTAGATGCCGCGAACGATGTCGTCGGTCCGATAGAGGCCGACCGTGGCACGCAGGTCGATTTTCGCATCGGCGGTTCGGCCCGCGTAGGTGACCTCGGTCCGGTTGGGTCCGGTTCGGCGAACCATGGTCCGCATTCGGGAGTTCCACTGTTTCGTGCCTTCGGCGTCGTAATAGACGAGGAAATCGGCGCCGCCGACGTTGTTCGTCCACCCCCATTTCCGCCGCTCGTCCTGGTTCAAGGTCCAAACCATCATCGGCCGGGTGTCCAACACGGTCCCGCCGTTCTGCCCCTGGTCGGGCTCGTAGCAGATCGACTCGCCCCAGGCACCCAACGCCGACTCTTCCCAATGCTGATTGTTTCCCCAACCGATCAGACAGAGTTGGGCATGCGACGCGGCGGGCAGCCCACCCCAATGGGCATAGGCGAGCGTGAACTCGCACCGCATCCGACTTCGCGGCGGCAGTCGCAGCATCGTGCAACCGTGGAACCAGAGGCCCCGATAGGGCATGCCGAGGGCACGTTGCGTGTGCCAATTCTTGCTGATCTGCACGGGAATGCCGGTCGGGTTGCCTTCCATGTCGCGTAGCATGGGCGACATGCCGGTGACCGACGACATGCCACGAACGCGAAAGCCGCCCTGGCTCTTCGCGAACATCAGCCGCACGACCTTCTCGCGCGGCTCGGGGTTTTCCAGATGCAGAGAGACCCGTTCCAACGAATCGTTGTGTTCGCCCTGCGGGTCGACCTCGTCGAGATTCACGCGCGTCCATCCCCGCACTGAATCGTGCTCGACCGTGCATGCCCGATCGTTGGCCTGATCGACGGCCGTCACGTTGCACGCCGCTTCGGGATCCGTCATGGCCGATCCTTGTTGGCCGGGAAACAGACTGATCGAGGCGATCCGTTTTTCACCCACCGCCCATTCGTCACCCGGTTTCGGTTCCGTGCGGCCGATGATTTCCCGGCCCTGATAGACCAGCCGAATCGTCATCGAGGCGTCTTTCCACGGTCGATCGGGGGCTTCCTCCGGCTGAACTTCCAACAAGAGGGCGAGCCGGTCGGGCCAGGCGACGATCTCCAGTCGGCCCGTGGCGTTGAGTTTCCCGTGGTCGGGATTGGAAAACTCCAGCCCCAGGATGTCGCTTCGTTGCAGGAACCGTCCACTCTCGATCACCCGAGCCGCCGAATGGCCCGAGGTCCGGACGGCCGTGCCGGAACAATGGTACTCGATGCCTGCAAGCTCGACCGTCAACTGCAACTCGGCCGGTGGGAGGCCCGTAATCACACCGTTTGTCTGCCGAACAGCCTCGCCGTAAGGCAACGGATCGCTGATCGGGCCAAGATGCACGAGTTGGGCCGTCTCGACGTCGATCGCCAGACCGTAACGGCCCGTCTGCACGCATCGCAGCCACCGTCCATCGACCGAGCGGCCACGCAGGCCGTCGGCCCACCACATGAAAGAATAGTCGGCAGCGGCCGGCATACAACGCTCCGGTGCCGCCGCGACCGTTGAACTCGCGTCCGCGCCGACCGACAGAGCCAGGCCGATCACGCAACCGATCACCGCAAGATGTATGAATGGTCGCATCGCGAGGTCCTCGATCTGTTCTTGTCGTGGCGGGGAATGGCCGCAACCGAATGGCGGAACGTTTGTCGGTATCGCGATTGTACCACCCCTTGCGCAGCGACGCGACCTGTCCGGGCCGTTGCGTCAACCTTGCCTTGCCGCGTCGCGGGCCAACGCCTACAATGCCTCGATGATGGTTCCCGAAGAACAACGACGTTTTGCCACGCAGATCGTGCGCCAACTCCGCGAGGCCGGTTTCGAGGCGTACTGGGCCGGCGGATGCGTGCGCGATCAACTGCTCGGTCGGACGCCGAAAGACTACGACATTGCCAGCAGTGCCACGCCCGAACAGATTCGGGAACTGTTCGGCCGACGACGCACACTGGCCATCGGGGCAGCCTTCGGTGTGATCACGGTCCTCGGCCCCAAGCCGGCCGGCATGGTCGAGGTGACCACCTTTCGGCAGGACGCCCAGTACAGCGACGGCCGGCATCCCGACAGCGTTACCTTCAGCTCGGCCGAGGAAGACGCGGCGCGGCGCGATTTCACGATCAACGGGCTGTTCTACGACCCGATCGAGCAGCGCGTGATCGACTACGTGGGCGGACGCGAGGACCTGGATCGACGCGTGATCCGTGCGATTGGGCGGCCCGAGCAGCGGTTTGCCGAGGACAAGCTGCGGATGCTCCGTGCGGTCCGTTTCGCAGCCACGTTCGATTTCCAACTGGAAGCCGACACGGCGGCAGTCGTTCGACGGATGGCCGATCAGATCACCGTCGTCAGCCCCGAGCGGATCGCCATGGAGATTCGCCGCATGCTCGTCGAGCCGTGTCGGGCCGAAGCGGTTCGGCTTCTCGTCGAGACCGGCCTGGCGGGTATCCTGCTTCCGGAGATTGTGCCGGCCGACGACAGGCGACGCGAGTCGTATCGAAGGGCGTTGGCGGTGCTTGGGCGGCTGCGGGAGCCCGGCTTCCCGTTGGCTCTGGCCACGTTGCTCGGCGAATTCGTCAACATGGACGATGCGCACGAGGTCTGCCTGCGATGGAAACTGTCGAACAAGGAGACCGATCGGGTCGATTGGTTGATCGAGTACCGCGTGGCGATCGGCGATGCCCAATCGATGCCCTGGTCACGGCTGCAACCGATTCTGATTGCCCCGGGAATCGAAGACCTGCTGGCGCTGAACGAAGCGGCGGCGGAAGCCGGGATTGACGCCGGTGTCGGTGCCGACGAGGTGGCCTATTGCCGCGAACTCTTGGAGCAGCCCGACGACCAGCTCGACCCGCCGCCGCTGCTGACCGGCGACGACCTGATCGCCCATGGTATTCCCTCGGGACCGAAGTATCGTATATTATTGGAACACGTTCGCGCCGACCAACTGGATGGATCGATCGAGACGAAGGCCGAGGCGTTGGCGCTGGTGGATCGGCTACTGAAGGAGTAGATCGGAAAATGGACAAGAAAGCGAAGAAGAGAATCCAGACGCTCAATACGCGGATCCAGAAACTCCGCCAGCAGTTGGCCGGATCGAGGGAACAGATGGACGATCCGAACGAGTTGAAGACGCTCGAAGACCAGCTTGCCGCCGCCGAGGCCGAGTTGGCCAAGATCAAGGGCTCCTGAGTGTCCTGCCGCTAAACGTTCGATGGCATTGCACATGGCGATGCCAACCGCTCAGTCGGGTTCGATCAATGGCAACTCGACGATGATGTGCGTCCCTTGGCCGGGTGTGCTGTTGATGGTTGCCTTTCCTTGCAGCAGCCGAGCCCGTTCGCGGATTCCCTTCAGACCGAAACAATGTTCCTGCACGCTGTCGGGATTGAACCCCTTTCCCCAATCGCGAATCTCCAGCCGAACGTGGTTGTTGCTTTGGACCATCGACACGTGCACCTTGTCGCTCTTGCTGTGCTGACGTGCGTTGGCCAGACTCTCCTGCACGATGCGGAAGAGTGAATTCTCCAGCACGGGCTGAAGACGGTCGAATTGGACGTCGGCGTTGAACTCGATTCTCGGGTCGTGCGAGTCTCCTCGGTCGCAGACGAGGTGTTCGATGGCGGCGACGATCCCCGATTCGTCGAGGATCGGCGGCCGCAGACCGCTGATGATCCGCCGTGCTTCGGCAAGCCCTTGGCCCAGCAGTCGCAACCCGGCATGGAACACGTCGAGCGACGCGTCGCGGTCCGTACTGAAGAGTTGCTCGAAGGCCTGAAACTGCATGTTGGCCGCGGTGAGTTGCTGCGTCAGACCGTCATGAATCTCGTAGGTAATCAACCGCCGGTCACGATCCTGCATCTCCAACATGCGGCGCAAACCCCGCTTCTCGGCATGCAGCGCCTCTTCCGTCTTCTTGCGCTGCTCGACTTCCCGTTCGAGTTCACGGTTCAACAGCGCCAGTTCGGCCGTGCGTTGCTCGACGCGCCGTTCCAGGTCCTCGTGGGCCTTTTGCAGCGCCTGCTCGGCCTGCCTGCGACGGAGGATGTGTTTCCACTGTCGCATCGCCCGTTCGGCGATGTGCGGCATTTCGGCAAACGTCGCCTTGGTCTTGACCACGTAGTCCAAGGCGCCCGCTTTCATCGCATCGACGGCCGCCTGCTCATCGCCGAAGCTGGTCATCACCACAATGGGAAAAGGGGCCTGTTGCTTGTCGGCCGGCAATAGCTGCGTCCCCCTGCCGTCGGGTAACACCAGGTCGGTGATCATCAGGTCCGGCGGGGACTGCGACGTACGGGCCCGGGCCTCGCCGAGCGTGCCCGCAACCGTGAGCTCCACCTGGCCGGAATACGACTCGAACGACTGACGGATCAGATCGACGTGGGCCGCATCGTCTTCGACCAGCAAGATCCGGGAAGTTCTGTCGTTGAACAATGTGCTTACCCCCCCACGGGAAACGTGTCTCTAGTACCGGCGGCGCAAACACCACCGATTGAATCCTAGCAAAGTTCCAGCCAATCGTCAAATCCGGGGTGTTGAACCCCGCATGAAAGAACGAATTTGCCCTGCGACTCTCTGCTGGGAGCCAAGACCGCGGTCGGCTTTTGCGTCATCGGGAGACTTGAATCAATGGAGAGGCTGGGGTGATTGCGCGGTTTGCGCCGATCTGACCCCGTCGCCCGGCGGCTTTGACCTCCGGTTGTCCGGCATGGTATCATGCACGGAACGTGAAAACGGCAACGTGGTAACTAGCTAGGAGTCGAGTCATGCAACGGGTTCTGATCTGGGCGATGGTGGCCGCTTCGACGACGGCGTTGGCCCGTGGAGCAGACGACCTGCTCATCGCGGATTTCGAGGGCAACAGTTACGGCGATTGGAAGATCGAAGGCGAGGCCTTCGGGCAGGAGCCGGCCGGCGGGACCCTGGAGGCGCAACAGCAGGTCTCCGGCTTCCTTGGCCAGGGACTGGTCAACACGTACTTGCGCGGCGACGGGACCCAGGGAACCCTGACCTCGCCGGAATTCACCATCCAGCGCCCGTACCTCAACTTTCTCGTCGGGGGCGGAAAACATCCGGAGCGCACCTGCATCGAATTGATCGTCGATAGAAAGATCATGCGTTCGACCACCGGGCTGGACAACGAAAGGCTCGATTGGGCAACCTGGGACGTGAAGCTGCTGTTGGGCAAATCGGCCCAGCTTCAAATCGTCGACCGCCAGACCGACGGTTGGGGGCATATCAACATCGATCATATCGTCCAAAGCGATACGGCCAAGAGGGCGCCCGACGGCGACGTCGTCAGCAAACGGGAATTGAGGGAGAAGCTCGAGAAGCGGCTGCGCCCGATCCTCGACAATCTCGATTTCGAAGAGATCGTTTTCGCCGTCCGCCAGAACGGAAAGGACGGACACTGGTACGCCAACTTCAGCTACTGGTCGGATAGACCGGAGCGGTCGATGTACAGCGATCACGGCAAGCTCTGCGCACTGAACGTCAAGACGGGCGAGGCCCGTGTGATTCTCGACGCTCCCGACGGCGGCGTGCGCGATCCGCACATGCACTACGACGGCCAAAAGATTCTGTTCTCCTACCGCAAGGACGGGCAGCCCTATTATCACCTCTACGAGATCAACGTCGACGGCTCGGGGCTTCGACAGCTTACCGACGGACCGTTCGACGACCTCGAACCGGCCTATCTGCCCGACGGAGGGATCGTCTTCTGCTCGAGCCGATGCAACCGCATGGTGCAGTGTTTCTTCGTTCGCGTGGCAACCGTCCATCGTTGCGACGGAGACGGCCAAAACATCAGGGCCCTTTCGGCCAACATGGAGCAAGACAACACGCCCTGGGTCCTGCCCGACGGTCGCATCCTGTACCAGCGCTGGGAGTATATCGATCGGAGCCAGGTCCAGTTCCATCACCTCTGGACGATGAACCCCGACGGCACGAACCAGCAGGTTTTCTTCGGCAACATGCACGGCGGCACGGTGATGATCGACGCGAAGCCGATCCCCGGCACGCAGAAAGTGCTCGCCTCGTTCTCGCCCGGCCATGGTCGCCCGGAGCACATGGGCCATGTCACGATCGTCGACCCGGTCGAAGGACCCGACGCGAGAGAGAACGCCCGGCAAATCAGCGACGAGGCAATCTACCGCGATCCGTATCCGCTGTCCGAGGAGCTCTTTATCGCGGCCGACCAACGCGACATCGTCATGATGGACGACCGGGGCAGCGTGATGACCATCTACGAGCTGCCGGAAGAGTGGAGCCAGGGCGGCGTGACCCTCCACGAGCCGCGCCCGATAAAAGGTCGTGCCCGGGAACGTGTCATCCCGACGCGCATCATCCCCGAGCAGGCGACCGGCCAGGTCTTTCTCGAAAACGTCTATATTGGCCGGAATATGGGGGGCATCGAGCCGGGCGAGATCAAGAAGCTGCTCGTGCTGGAAGTGCTGCCCAAGCCGGTCAACTTCAGCGGCGGCCAGGAGCCGTTGACCATCGGCGGATCGTTCACGCTGGAACGCGTGCTGGGAACCGTGCCGGTCGAGCCCGACGGTTCGGCCAACTTCGAACTGCCCGCCATGCGCAGCCTCTTCTTCGTTGCGCTCGACGAGAACGACATGTCGGTCAAACGGATGCAGAGCTTCATGACGGTCCAGCCGGGAGAGATCGTCAGTTGCGTCGGCTGCCACGAGGAGCGGCTCGGCACGCCCCGATCGTTTACGCGAACGACGGCCATGAACCGCGCGCCGAGCCGGATCGAACCGATCGCCGGTGTGCCCGACGTCTACGATTTCCCACGCGATATCCAGCCGATCCTGGACAAACACTGCGTGGGCTGCCACGACTACGAGAAGACCGAGCAGGGCGGGCCGCGAGCCGGCGGAGTGATCCTCAGCGGCGACCACGGGCCCCAATACTCGCACAGCTACGCGACGCTGACGCAACGCGGGGAATTCTCCGACGGACGCAACGGAGGGGGCAACCGCGCGCCACATAGCATCGGGTCCTCGGCCAGTCCGTTGTTGAAGAAGCTCGACGGAATCCACCGGAATCCGGACCTCGACGTCCCGATCAACGCCACCGACCGCGAGAAGACGATCGTTCGGCTCTGGATCGAGTTGGGCGCACCCTACCCGGGCACGTACGCGGCGCTGGGTTGTGGAATGGTGGGTGCCCCCGAGCAGAACGGAGCCTTCCAGGAAGTTCTCGACCGGCGCTGCACGAAATGTCATGAGAAGCCGAAACTGGACCAGAGAACGGCCTGCAATCTCAGCCGCCCGGAGTTGTCCTACGTGCTGTTGAAAGCACTCGCCAGAGATGCCGGCGGATACGGCATGGTCAAGAAGGTGGAGAAAGACGGCCAACAGACCGAACAGATCGTCCACGCTTTCAAGGACACCAAGGATCCCGACTACCAGGTGATGCTCGACGCCATACGCCGAGAAGGGCAGAGGCTCGAAGAGATCAAGCGATTCGACATGCCCGGATTCCGCCCGAACGAGCATTACATCCGCGAAATGAAAGTCTACGGGATCCTGCCGAAGAGCTTCGGACCGGACGATCCGATCGACGCATACGAGATCGACGAGAAATACTGGCGATCGCACTGGTACGCAACCCCGACGGCCTCGCACCAGGATTGAGCCGGATTTCAGCCCCTTCGGGGCTGGTTCCTCGCCAACCAAACCGATGCCATGAGATTTTGACAGACCCGCCGGGTCTCCCCCCCACTTGCACTCCGGCGGAATTCCCGTTCTAATTTGGACGGTTATAGATCAACACTTGCCCGCGGGTTTTCCGCGGCACACGTTCCACCGTATTCTGAAAGGATCAAGTCATGGGGAAGATCAAGGAAAATCACCGATTGGGCCGTTTGACCGGCACGCTGCTGACGCTCTCGGTCGCGTTGTTGCTGGCCGGCTGCCCGGCAGGTGACGACACGAGCTCGGGGACCGCGGCAACCGACGGGATCAGCGGATTGAAGACGCCCACACTTGCCGTCACTCTGCCGATCGAGCACCATACGCCCGACGGATTGGCACTCGACCCGAAGACGAACGACCTGCTGCTGGCCTGCCCGAACTTCAACGAGACGGCCGAGGCCTATCCGGCCTGGATCATGAAGATCACGCCCGAGGACAAGCTCGAAAAATACTTCGAGTTGCCCCCGCATCCCGACACGGGCAAGGCCTGTCCGCTGGGAATCGCTTTCGGCTCAGATGGGAATCTCTACATCGCCGATAGCCAGGGGCTCGGCGGCGACGAAAACTACAAGTCGCGGCTGCTGAAGCTGACGATCGAAGACGGAAAGCCGGTCAAGTGCGAATCGGTCGTCGAGGGGTTCGTCGTCTCCAACGCCGTGGCCTGCTTTGGCGATTCCGTCTACGTGACCGAAACCCGGTTCGAGCCCTCGCCCCCCGCCCCGGCCGAAGGCGAAGTCGCACCGCCGCCCGGACCGCTGGCCAGCGGCGTCTATCGCTTCGACATCTCCGAACTCGATCCGGACAATCCGATCCAACTCGAGAAGGGCGGCACCGACCCGCATGTGATCTGTACGATCAAAACCATTAGCGAAGAGTGGCAGGTCGGCGCCAACGGCCTGGGATTCGCAACCGACGGCACCATGTACGTCTGCAACTTCGGCGACGCGCAACTGATCGAAGTGAAGCTCGACGCCGACGGCAAGGAAGTTGCCCAAAAGGTCCTTGCCGAAGGCGACCCGATCGAGAGTACCGACGGCCTGAAGGTCGATCCGCAGACGGGCCTGATCTACATCGCCGACTTCCTCGGCAACGCGGTCCACTGCGTCGACCCGAAGACGGGTGACGTGACGGTCATCGCCAAGAACGGGGACACCGACGGCACCGGCGGGCTGTTGGACAAATGCTCGGAGGTCGGGCTGCGCGACGGCAAGATCTACGTCTCGAACATCGACCTACCCTTCGACGGAAACACGTTCGACGAGCCCTACACGATCTCGGTCATCGAACTCGACCCGGCCCAGTAGCCGGCAATCGACATCGTGGAGAAACACAACGGGCGCCGGAGACAGATCGACTGTTTCCGGCGCCTGTTTGCATAGGTGAACTCAAGTATTGCGAACAGGACGTAGCTGGATTCGCAAGAATTCATTCGTCGCCCTATTCGACTGAATTCTTGCGAATCCAGCTACCTGCAGTTTGAATGTTGACTTACCACCAGGAAACGAACGATGGACAAACACGAATCTTGTTGCTGCGTTTTGCTCAAAGCGGCCGTCCTTGCGTGCGTGGTCGTGACGCTCTTCGGATCGGGCGCCTCATCCGCTTCAGATCGGCCGAACGTTCTGATCATCATGGCCGACGACTGTACGCACAGCGACCTGCCTGTCTACGGTGGGGCCAACGCGCGGACGCCCGCCATCGATCGACTCGCGTCGCAGGGGCTCGTTTTCGATCGGGCCTATCTGAGCGAAGCCATGTGTCAGCCGTGTCGGGCCGAACTCTATACGGGCCAGTATCCGATGCGCAACGGTTGCGCCTGGAACCACTCGGCCAGCCGGTCCACGGCGACCAGTATCCCCCAACACCTGGGCCCGCTCGGCTATCGGGTCGGGCTGGCGGGCAAGGTGCATGTCAAGCCGGCCGGGGCTTTTCCGTTCCAGAAGATCGCGGGCTTCGATCCCAACTGTGTCCGCAATCCGACGCTTCCGCACGATCTGGAACCGATCCGCCAATTCATGGCCGACGACACGGGCGGACCGTTTTGTCTGGTGGTGGCCCTGGTCGAGCCGCACGTGCCGTGGGTCATGGGCGACGCCTCGCAGTATCCGCCGAAGAGCCTGAAGCTGCCGCCGCACCTTGCCGAGACGCCGCGCATGCGGCAGGACTTCGCGAAGTACCTGGCCGAGATTACGTACATGGACGGACAGGTCGAAGAGATCCTCTCGACGCTTGATCAGGTAGGCAAATCCGACGACACGCTCGTGCTGTTCACCTCGGAACAAGGGGCCCAGCATCCGGGCTGCAAGTGGACGAATTGGGACACCGGCGTGCATACGGCCCTGATCGCGCGTTGGCCGGGCAAGGTGCCCGTCGGGAAGCGAACCGAAGCGATCGTGCAATACGCCGACGTGCTACCCACGCTGCTCGACGCGGCCGGCGGAAAGCCTTCGGATCACACGTACGACGGAACGAGCTTTCTGCCGGTGCTGTTGGGCAAGGCATCGGAGCATCGACAGTACGCCTACGGAATCCACAACAACATTCCCGAAGGGCCCGCCTATCCGATTCGCACCGTCACCGACGGCCGGTACCGCTACATCCGCAACCTGACGCCCGAGGAAATCTATATCGAAAAGCACCTGATGGGCTCATCGGGCGACGGCGGCCTGAACAATCCGTATTGGGCCACCTGGGTCTTCACCGCGTGGAACAATCAGCACACCTACGACTTGGTCAAACGCTACACGCGTCGGCCCGCCGAGCAACTCTATCACACGGCCGAGGACCCGTTCGAGATGACCAACCTGGCCGACGATCGGCAATACGACGCCGTCAAGCAGCGGCTCCGCAGCGAGTTGGATCGTTGGATGACCGCGCAAGGCGACCCGGGAGTGCCCCAAGACACGCAAGAGGCGATCCAAGCCGCCCGCCGCGGCGAGCACCTGTACGGCCCGGCGAAGCCGTAGAAGGTTTTCGCAGCGTGGACTCAAAGGTCCTTCCGCC
Organism: Thermoguttaceae bacterium; assembly: GCA_036447015.1. Lineage (GTDB taxonomy): Bacteria > Planctomycetota > Planctomycetia > Pirellulales > Thermoguttaceae > JAZFUB01. The sequence continues at coordinate 12,077 of JAZFUB010000211.1, forward strand.
GGTAGTAGCGGACTTCCACGCCGTCGCGGCGGGGATAGAAACCCTTCATCTCGTCCATCTTCGTCAGCATCCACGCCTGCGACAAGTTGACGCCGTTCTTCGTAAAGAGGATGTCGTCGGCTATGTAGACGGACGAGTGGATCAGCGACTTGTCGGCGTCGAGGTAGAGGACCAGGTCGCCCAGCTTCAGGTTGCCGAAGATGCGGTAGTAATCTTCTTTCAGCACGCGCGAGACGCCGGACGATTCGCGCAGGCTGTCGTCGGGCTCGTCGCTGAAGAAGTTCATGGCCGTCCAGTGGCAATCGGGCGGTCGTGTCGCATCCATTTCCGAGCCGACCGGATAGGTGTAGATTCTCTGTCTGGCGAAGGAAGGAAGCAGGTACGTGATATCGAGGGTTCGATCACCGCCGCCCTCCAAGACCGATTCCAAGATCGGGGCCACGTCTTTCGCCCTGCCGCCACGCCCCCAATAGCCGACCAGTTCGTCGAGGTCGGATGTCTCGGACAACTCGAGTTGTACCAAGTACGTCGACTGATGGGAAAGTGCCTTGACCAACTGCATGCGATCTCGCTCCGAGGGCAAGAGCGTCTCGACGGATCGCAAATCGGCGAAGAACAGGTAGTCGCCGTGCTGATACATTAGCGGTTCGATCAACGCCCGGGTCGCCCGCGAAATCGGCGTATGGCGAGTCCACTGGTCGAGTGAGTTGCCGTAGAATCGAAACGCGCTGCGCTGGTCGATGTTGTCCTCGCACTCGGTAAGCATGACGTAGAGCGACGCACGCGTCTCGGGATCCAACTGCAAAACGACTTCCGGCGTGGGGCGAATCACCAGCCCGGCCGTAGCCAGATCGACCTCGGCCATCGACATGAGCGTTGTCCGCAACGTTTCGGAAAGACCGATCTCTGTGAGCAGCGTTTCCACCTGCGTCGAATTGAAGTTGGGAAATCGCCAGACGGTTCCCTCGTCCTGCCGCGACAATGTCTCGGGCATCTGCTCCAGCAACGGCGAGATGGCAATCGGCCGACATACCAACCGTCCCCAGGGTCCCTCGACCAACGGCTGGGCGAGCGGCGCGGTTTCGCTACGAAGCGCGCTGGAACTGGCCTCCTTCGTTCCGGTTTCGCCAAGCTGATAGATACGCAGCCCGAAAAACAGCCCGGAGGCCACGGTCAGGACCGTCACGATCCTGAGCCATCGCAGGGTCGATGAAGAACGGTTGCGACGCCGGCTCGGGGCGTGCTCGGTCTTCGCGGTGGAAGTTGCATGCATGGTCAATGTTGCCTGATCTAAACAACTGCCGCGGGAGGCGCCGACACGGGTCCTCGACCCGCAAGCTACACTCTGTTCCCAAACGGAGTCACCGGGTGGGATACCCCGGTTAGGGTGGGAAACTCCGCCCAATTCGCTCGGCACGGCTTTTCTCGTCGCTTGCTCTTCGTTGCCGAACAATCTCCATTATACCTTCGACCGCGACCCGAATGCAAGCTACTTGTCCATCCGGGCAGGAGATCTGCAAAGTCAATTTCCGTAGGCCGGATCGTGATCCGGCGCGGCCGTTCTCAATCCTTCAACTGGAACAGCCGCGAGAGCGCATCCAAGAGCACGTGCGGGATCCCCTCGCGGGCCTCGTCGCGCAACGATTCCAGCGGCGGGTGCAGCAGCTTGTTCAACAGCCGATCGAACGACCGGCTGATCTCCGACCGGGCTCGCTCGTCCAGGTCGGGTAGCTTGTTCAGCAACCGTTGAAGTTCCTCTTCCTTCGGCTTCTGCCAGCCCTGTTTGAGCTGCCGAATGACCGGGCCGGTTGCCCGATGGTTCAGGTCGGCCATCAATCGGTTCGTTTCCTGCTTGACGATCCGCTTTGCCGCGGGCAACTCCTTGTTGCGACGCTTACGGTTCTGTTGGCAGGCTGCCTGCAGATCGTCGACCGAATAGAGATAGACGTCCGCATGGTCGCCGACGGCCGGATCGAAATCGCGTGGCACGGCCAGATCGAGGATGAACAACGGCCGATTGTTTCTTGCCGGCTCGATCCGGGCGTACGTTTCGGAAGTCACGATCGGCTCCTCGGCGCCGGTCGTGCTGATGACCAGGTCCGCTTCGGTCAGCGCCTCGAAGAGCTTCTCCCAGGGCAGCGCCCGGCCGTTCCACTGTTGGGCCAACCGCTCGGCCCGCTCCAGGCTGCGGTTGACGACCGTGATGTCTTGGGCCCCTTCGTCCTTCAAGTAGCGTAGGGTCTCTTCGCCCATCTCACCGGCACCGATGACCAGCGTGTGCTTGTCGTCGAAACGCTCGAAGATCTGCTTGGCGAAGTCGGCCACCGCCACGCTGGGAATGCTCACGCGGCGCTGGTGGATGGCCGTCTCCGACGCCACGCGCCGGGCCACCTTCAGTGCCGCCTGAAAGGCCGCGTGCATCAACGGGCCCGTATCGTCGTGCTCGGTGGCCACTTGGTAGGCCTGCTTCACCTGCGAGAGAATCTGTGCCTCGCCGACCACCATGCTGTCGAGGCTGCACGCGACCGTAAACAGATGCTCGACGGCCGCCTCGCCCGAATGGTGGAAAAGCGCCTCGATCACCTCCGTCGGATCGAGATCGTGAAATCGGGCAAGGAATTGGGCAATCTGCTCGAATGTCGGCGGCTCGGCGTTCTCGGTCGCTACGAACAACTCGACGCGGTTGCAGGTGGAAAGCAACACGGCCTCGACGCCGGGAAAGACGCGACGCCAATGATCCAGCGCCTCGCGCGTCTGCTCGGGGCTGAACGCCAAGCGCTCCCGCATCTCGATCGAGGTGCCGTGATGGCTGCAGCCGACGACTTGCACGTTCATGCAGACCCTCGCGATGCGGTCAGGGTCCGATGGCCCTCGTCGGCAATGGATGGCCGGAACTCCAGCGGTGCCCGGGCAGCGGCCTCTCGCTCATCCGCGGCAGGTGCCTGTCTCTGACCGCCGTGTCCCGTGGGCAACAGCAGTCCCACGCCCAGGGTGATCATCAGGAAGAGGAAGCTGGCTATCGTCAGGCAGGCGACTTTCCGACCCTGCCGGGCCGGCTTGTAAAACACACTGGCGACGGCCGTACCCAGCAGCCAGAGCAGCAGCAGTTGTGTACTCAGCACGGTCGGGTCGTTCCAGTGCAGCCGATCGGCCGCCGGTCGGATCCGGTTCAACACCATGCCGGCGAGGTTACCCACGCCCAAGGCCAAGACCGACACGACGATCGCCCGGCTGTTGGCCCGTTGCAGCCATTCGAGGCTCGGCAGTTGGATGCCGCGTCCCGGAGGCAGCTTGTGTTTCAAACGGTGGGCCTGGCGGAAATACATCAGTCCCGCCATGAAGCCGACAAACACGGCCACGACCCCCACAAGCAGCGCCGAGCCATGGACAATCCCAAAAGCCCGCGACGCCGACTCCCGCGACTCGTAGTTGGCAAACCACGTTGCGATAGCGATCAACCCGAGCACCAATGGCAACAGGAACAGGCCGAAGGCGGTTCGTGGGTGGAAATAGACGAGATAGAGATAGACCAGCACGAGAATCCAGGCGGCGATCAGGAACCAATCGTGTTCGCTTGAGAGTGGGTGACCCTGCGATTTGGCGAAGCGATAGTAGAGATAGATCGACTGGGCTACCAGTCCGGCCCCGGCGAATCCCAGCATCGCGACGCCGCGCACCCCGCTGCGAAACAGCAGCCGCGACACCTCCAGTGCCAACGCCACCGCGTAGCTGGCAGAGAAGCAGACTATACCAACGCCTGAGAGCATGAGACCACTCGCAATCGATTTTTCCGGTTCTAACGATTTTCACCGCCGGTGGGTCGCATGAATCACCACTGGGGAGGGAGCATCCAAGCAATTACCCTCCATTATAGCAGAATATGGGCGGGGGAAACCGGCAGTTACCGGTTTCCAGGAGATCGAGCCGGTGGCCGGCGACCAAGATCCGGAAGGGCCGGTTATTCAGAAAGTGCAGATCCGCTGAAGTAGCGGCGGCTACAGGCCGACTTTCCGCGCCGTTGGAAACGGATCGTTCTCAACCTGTTGCTCGAAGGCCCTCTGCTTGGCCTTCGAGCCGAAACCCGGCATCGCATCGAACGAACGGACCGTCATGTTGGGCACGCTGCCGCAGCCAACCGTCGAAAACGCCATGCCGGCCGCCAAGAGGAGCATGGCCGACCGCCGGTAGCTACCGAGACGTCTTAGACCGTCTGACATGGGGAGACTCCCTGGGTGCAATCCCTACGGATCCAGGCGTGGCAACGACATGAACTCTGCGAGCGAGGACGCCGGTTTCGGTTCCTCGCGGCGAAACAGCGAACTGAACCACGACGTCTTTTGCGGTGGTTCAGGTTTGAGGTATTGGTACGGGTTGACCGGTCGTGTGCTCTTCGTCGACTTCTTCCAGGTCAACATGTCCTTGGCCCCGACAAAGAACCGCTTGGTTCCTTCGGTCGTGTTCTGAACGAGCCGCTTGGTGCCGGCCGACGTGTCGGCCGCCAGTTTTCTGGCCCCTTCGTTGAACTTCTGCAGCGCGGAAGGTTCTTTGCTCTCTGTCGGATAGGCGTAAGGCGACCGTTCGGTCGGTTCTTCGTCCGCCAGTGGGTTGAGTTTCGCCAGCGACCAGCCTTCGGCCGACGCCATTTGACCGAGCAGCAGCGTCAGCACGACACCACAGATCACGAATCGAACGATTTTCATGCCGAGGACCCCTTCGTGTCGAATGTTGAGATTTCCTGCCATTTCATGCGGATCACCAAGATCGTCCCGCGACGGAAGAAATGGGGGCGGAATTGTTGCAGAATCGGCCGATCGCGTCCAGACCGGATTCTTGGGCACCACATCGCGACATGTTCCTGTTTGCCGTCGGGCAAGCCCGTCGGCCAACGGTCCTCTTGCCGCATGACCACCTGGTTGCGTAAGTATTGTTCGTCACAGCCTTTGCGACGACACCGCCTTCTTACACACTGTCGATCCCGCCGGTTGCGGCGGTCCGGAAAATCCGCTACCCTAAAGGGGGCCATACCAGGATATGTCGGCTAAGTGGAACCGACAAAAACTGCATTGCGGGGGAGGGAAGCTATGCCGGACCCGTTCGATCCTTACCATCGCTGGTTGGGAATCCCGTCGGACGAGCAGCCGCCCAATCACTACCGGTTGCTGGCGATTTGTCCCTTCGAAGACGATCCGGCCGTCATCGAAAATGCGGCCGATCAGCGGATGGCGCATCTTCGTAGCGTGCAGTCGGGTCGCCACGGCGTCTTGTCGCAAGAGCTGTTGAACCAAGTGGCTGCGGCCAATCTGTGCCTGCTGAATCCCGAGAAAAAGGCCGCCTACGACCGGCAGTTGCGGCAACGGTTGCAGGCGGCCTCGACCGACGCGGCAAGGATCCCGGCCGCTGCACCGGCCGTACCGATCGCACCGGGCGGGGCGGTCGACCTGGACGTTCAAGACCCGACCGGCACGTCGTCGCAAGCCGCTGCCGAAAGATCCCGCCAATCGCGGCGGAAACTCGGACTGATCGTCGGCGCCGCGACGGCCGCCGTTCTGATCGTGGTCGGATGGCTCGTATGGGCGGGCATCTCGGGCGATGAAACGGCCGAGGTCGAACCGGCCAACGAAGGTGTTTCAGAGCAAGTCGCTGCGCAGCACATCCAGCAGCAAGCGCCGCCATCGCCCGACGTACCGACGACGGAAGATCCATCACCGCCTTCCGCAGAGGTTCCGCAACCGTCGCCACCGGAGACGGAAGATCCGGCCGTCGCGGTGACCGATCCTTCGGAAGACGTTACGCCGCAATCCCCCGAGACGACCGAGTCGCCGTCGGTTGCCGATACATCACCGCCCGCGGCAGAACCCGATCCGGAACCCGACGTGGAGCCTGAG
>JAZFUB010000212.1:0-6108 GCA_036447015.1 Thermoguttaceae bacterium
GCCAAATCTCCCAAGGCCTTCGACCGGCTCTATGTGAACATGATCAAGGCGGGTGAGGCGGGCGGTGCCCTGGAAGTCATCCTCCAGCGCCTCGCCGAGTTCCAGGAACGATCCGAGGCACTCCGGCGCAAAGTCAAAGGCGCGCTGGTCTACCCGGCCACGGTTGTCACCTTCGCCGTCTGCATTCTCGTCTTCATCATGATGAAGATCGTCCCTTCGTTCAAGACGATCTTCGAGGACTTCGATGCCGACCTGCCCCTCATGACCCAAATGCTCATCGACACGTCCGATTGGATCTACAAGTATTTCTACCTGTTGCCGGGCATTCCGTTGGGGGTCTGGTTGTTCGTCAAGCTGGTCCGCAAGTTCCAACCCGGCCGCGTCGGCTGGGACCTGTTCACCTTGAAGATACCGATCTTCGGGCAACTGGTCGAAAAGAACATCGTTGCCCGAACCACCCGAACGCTCGGCACCCTGGTCACCAGCGGCGTGCCGATCCTCGAAGCGCTCCACATCACCAAGGAGACCTCCGGCAACGCCGTCTTCGAGACCATGTACGACGGCGTCTACAATTCGATTCGCGAGGGCGAGACCATCGCCAAACCGCTAAAGGAATATTCCAAGGTCGGGTTCCATCCGGTGGCCATGTTCTTTTGGTTCATGTTCGTCGGCGGTCCGATCGGCATTCTGCTCTATATGACGCGGATGAATTCCCGGGTGGTCGACGACATGGTCGTCAATATGGTCGACGTGGGCGAGGAGACGGGCGAGTTGGACACGATGCTCTACAAGGTGGCCGACACCTACGACGACGAAGTCAAGGTATTGACCGAAAGCTTGATGAGCCTGATGGAACCGTTGTTGATTATCATGCTCGGCGGCATGGTCGGCTTCATCGTCATCGCCCTGTTCATGCCGTTGATCGGCCTGATTGAGAAATTGACCTAGGCCCCAATAACGAAAACGAGCAACGTATCATGGACGACAGGTTCCCAACGAGAGTCGTAGGGTGGGCACTGCCCACCAAAACTTGCTTGACGTGTTGCCCTTGGTGTTTGGTGGGCGGTGCCCACCCTACTCTTTCTCACCCGAAGTCTTGCGACTCCGGCTGCGGCGAGAATACGAGCGCGACTGCGAACCCTCGTCGAGGACGCCGCGGCTTCACCCTGGTCGAGATGTTGGTCGTCATCACCATCATCGGGGTCCTCGCCGGCCTGATTACCGCGGCCGGCGTTGCGGCCATCGGCCAGGCGAACCGAACCACGATCCGGATGGACATCGGCCAGTTGGAAACGGCCCTGCACGCCTACGAAAAGAAATTCGGCGACTTTCCGCCCGATTTCGCCCGCATCGACCGAGACAGCAGCAAGGCGATCGTGCTGCATCATCTCCGCAAGGTGTTTCCGAGATACATCCTGTCGGGCAGCGCGACCGACCAGTGGACTCAGTTCGAAGATGACGTGAATCGCTATGCTTCGGCTTTCAATCTGACTCTCGATGTCAACGAGCTCAGCCCGGCCGAGGCGATGGTCTTCTGGCTCGGCGGCCTGCCCGACGAAACCGGCCGTTTGATCGGATTCAGTGCCGATCCGGCCAACCCGTTCGGTGCCGGCGGTAGCCGCTTGGACCCGATGTTCGAGTTCGACGAGACGCGGCTGTTCGACGCCGACGTCACGAACGCTTCCAATTGGCTGGCCTACAAGTCCGAAAACGTCGAGGGGCCCGTGCCGTACGTCTATTTCTGCGTAAGACGGCACCCGCGTAATGGCAACCTTCAGTACGAGTTCACTCCCGCTGGCGGCGGCGGTAGCAGCCTACTGTCCTGGAACGCAGGCAGTAGCGGTACCTGTGTGCCGTATTGCGTCCGGGGCCGAGGCGACTGGAACAAGCCCAAATCGTTCCAGATCATCTCGCCGGGAATGGACGGACTATTTGGCAACCCGCGTCGTCCCAGTGATTTCCGAAGTTCTGCCACGGGCCAGCTTTTCACCCCGGGCGACTACGACAACATTACGAACTTCAGCAGCAACACGCTGGAAGATGGATTGGAGTAATCATGCGAGCAACACATTCGCAAACAAACCTCGTGGGTGGCTGGGGCAAAGCGCAGCGATGCCCCAGTTGGAATCGCCCTGGGGCACCGCTGCGCTCTGCCCCAGCCACCCGACGCGGCTTCACGCTGGTCGAGATGTTGGTCGTCATCGCCATCATCGGGGTCCTCGCCGGCCTGATCACCGCGGCCGGCGTGGCGGCCCTCGGCCAGGCGAAGCGAACCACGATCCGGATGGAGATCAGCGGTTTGGAGACGGCCCTGCACGCCTACAAAGAGAAGTACGGCGACTACCCGCCCGATTTCTTCGACACGACCAAGGACTACGGCAAGGCATTCGTGGTGCGTCACCTCCGCAAGGCGTTTCCGAAATACCGCCTGTCGGGCACCACGCGCGACCAGTGGGACCAGTTTGCGGATGACGTGTTGAATAATTACGGCTTGGACGTGGACTACCTCAGCCCATCCGAGGCGATGGTCTTTTGGCTCGGTGGCATGCCCGACGGCTCCGGGGGGATGGCCGGCTTCAGTGTCGATCCGGCCAACCCGTTCAAAGCCGGCGGTACCCGTTTGGATCCGTTGTTCGATTTCGACCAGCCCCGCCTGATCGACGCCGACGACTCGGACGGCTGGCTGGCCTACAAGTCCGAACACGTCAAGGGGCCCGTGCCGTGTGTCTATTTCCGCATAAGAATCTGCCCGTTGGACGGCGTCCCTGAGTACGAGTACGAAACGAGTGCAAACCCTCCTTTCGACCTGCTTTACTGGGACGCAGGCGCAGCCGGTATTTGCGTGCCGTATTGCGTGGATCCTGTCCCACCCCCTGGGGATCAAATCTGGAACAAGCCCAAATCGTTCCAGATTATCTCGCCGGGAATGGACGGCCAATTCGGGAATCACGATCCCACGGGCGAAGAGCTTCGATTTTCGGCCTCGGCTTTGAACTTCACCGACGGCGATTACGACAATATCACGAACTTCAGTAGCACCACGCTCGAAGACGGATTGGAGTAATCATGCGAGCCACATATCCACGACGCTGGGGGCATCCGCGACGCGGCGGCTTCACGCTGATCGAGTTGCTCATCACGATCACGATCATCGGCATCTTGGCCGGCATCTCGTTCGGCGCGCTCAACGCGGCCCGACGGACGGCCCGGACGTCGAAAACCAAGTCGACGATCGTGAAACTCGACAAGATCATCATGCGACGCTACGAAGAGTACGCGACCCGCCGCGTGCCGATCAGCACGGCGAGGATAAGCCGAGTCCAAGCGACCCGGGCACGTCTGGATGCCCTTCGCGATGTAATTCGGATGGAAATGCCCGAGCGATGGAATGATATTACTGTCTTTCCCGTTGCAACAGATCCCGTGTCGGGCAATCCGATCAAGCGGCCGGCTCTTACCGAGCGATACTTGGCGAAATATGCGGCCAATCAGCCCAGTGCCAAGTTTGGGCCGGCGGAATGCCTTTATATGATCGTCGCCACCGGAAGCGCGGAAGATCGCGAGCAATTCAACGAAAGCGAAATCGGCGACGCCGACGGCGACGGTTGGCTTGAGTTTCAAGGCGGCTGGGGACGCCCGATCATGTTCCTGCGTTGGGCGCCCGAATTCACCGATCTGTCCGACCTCCAGTCGAGGGAGCATCACGATCCGTTCGACGTGCATGGCGCGGACCTAACCGCGTATCACTTGGTTCCGCTGATCTATTCGGGCGGGCCGGACAAGAAATACGATATCGAGCTTGATGACGGTTACGAATATGACGGCGACCCTTACGCCAGCGCTGCCGGGACGCCAACGGACGATTCGAACAACCCGGACGGCGAACTGAACCATTATGACAACATCCACAACCACAATATCGAGCAACGGTAACATGCAAAATCTTGGTCTGCACAATTTGTATGACGGTTTGTTTGACGGCGGCAACGTCCCGGACGCCCGGGGGGATCGTCCGCGATTCGCCCCACGGCAATTGGGACCGTCTCGATCGGGCATCACGCTGATCGAACTGCTCGTGGTGATCTCGATCCTGATGCTGCTGGCCGCGGTGGCCGTGCCTGCCGTGCGGCCGGCACTCGAGGGGCGGCGCATCCGCGAGGCGGCCCGGGCGGTGAACGTCTATCTCGGTGCGGCCCAAGGCGAGGCCATGCGGACGGGGCGCCCCTGCGGCGTGATCCTCGAACGGGTCGACGGTCTGCCGCAGTGTTCGATGGTCCTGCACCAGGCGATCGTGCCCCCACCCTACGCGGGCGACGACCTCAACTCGGCCGTTCGACTCAGACACGTCAACGAGTTCTCAATCAACGCGATTGTCGAGGCCTATCTGATCGGTGGCTTCAACCCGGGCCTGGTCCACGTTGGCGACCGCATACAATTCAATTACCAAGGCCCCTGGTTCCAGATCCACGGTCCGGACATAGCCCCTGTCGACGGCATCATCGACAGCACAGTCGGGCCCGGCGGGGAGCCGCTAAAGATTAAGATTCACCTAGGCGACCATCCCCACGTGCCTTGGCCGAAACTGTGGCTGGCGCAGGATTCGCCGGAGGAGGGGGACGCGAAGTCGGCACCGTTGCCCTATCAGATCCGGCGGCGCCCGATCAAGTCGTCGGCCAAGCCGCTGCAACTGCCGGCCGGCGCGGTTATCGATCTGACGGCCTCGGGTACCGACCTCCAGGTCCAACGACTCGGCTGGCACGGAAACTGGGCCAAGAACGATCCCGAGTATCAGTACGCCCAATCTCCCCCGGTGATCATGTTCTCGCCCAACGGCAGTGTCGAACGAATGGACTACGTTCCGTTGAATCCGGCCACCGGAGAGTTCGAACCTGTCATGTTCGATCCCGACGTAATCGATTTCGACGGAGGCGATCTCCTCGTGCTCGAATCCGACCTGCTCGTGACCCGGCCGATCTACCTGATGATCGGCAAGCGCGAACGGGTCACCAATGAAGAGGCGACTGACTTCATGGCGGAGGAAGATATGCCCAACTGGACCGATCTGACGAACTTGTGGATCACGATCAATCCGCAGACCGGGCTGGTCAGCACGGCCGAGAACCACTTCGTCGAGTACCGACGCGGCGATCCGACCGTCGACGGCGGCCGGCCCATCGCCTGGTCCCTTCCCGACAGAGTATGGCCGTTCATCCTGGCCGCGCGGCGCACTGCCCGAGAATCCCAGAGCATGGGAGGACGTTGACATGAGACGGATTGCCAGGCGATCGGGTGTCAGTCTGTTGGAGGTGCTTATCGGCACGTTCGTCCTCTCGATCGGGCTGTTGGGCCTCGCCGCACTGATTCCCATCGGACGGTTCGCCATCGTCGAGACGGGCAAGTCCGACCGGGCCGGCACCGGCGGCCGGGGTGCCCTGCGCGACGTCAAGGTCCAACGGATGCTCGACCCCAGGCAGTGGCGCGATCTCACCCTCGCGCGGTTGATCGATCCACCATTGCAGCCACAGTTCCCGAACGATCCAACTACGGGCGAGCCGATGGCGGCGTTCGCAATCGACCCGATGCAGATTGCCCGAGCCGCCGTCGACGGCACGCTGGCCGATGTCGCGCGGTTTCCTTACGATTCGAACGCGACGCTGAGCATGTCCCGGATCACGCTCGCCAGCATGCTCGATATTACCACGGGAAACCTGAGCCTGCCGCTGGCCAGGCGGACGTTCGTCTGGCGGGACGAACTGCTATTCGAGATGCCCGAGGACGCCACCGGGCGGCCGCGGCGACTGGTCCGCGACGGCACCGACGTCAGCAGCGGCAAGGTCGGCCCCTATCCGAATATCTTCGGCAACGAGACGATCCCGTTCACCAACGCCCCTTTGGTGCCGCAGATCGACGAAAACTACTCGTGGATGGTGACCGTCACGCCGGCGTACGTCGAAAACACGTTGGCGGCGGCGGAGAAGTGTCTCTATTCGGTCTCGATCGTCGTCTTCTGGAAACGCGACTACTCCGTCGATGCGATGACCGAACGGGCCGTGACGGCCGACATGTTCGGCGGCGGATACGGCGGCGGCGACGTGCGGCTCGAAACGA
>JAZFUB010000213.1:0-5071 GCA_036447015.1 Thermoguttaceae bacterium
ACAAAGAAGTCACTTCACCTCCGGTTCCTCGGGAAGCTGCTCCCAGCGATCATCGGTCATCCGGGCGAGCCACTCCCGTTGGCGTGGCGTCATGCCCAGGAGACGCTGATACGAGGCCCTGGCCGCATTCTCCACTTCGTAGACGGTCGTCAGCCCCGGCACCGTCGCCGAAATGGCGTCGTTGGTCAGGATCGCCTGCAACGTCAGGCGTGCCAGGTCGTTCTCTTCCTTGCTTCCGACACCGACCACCGGGAACTTGCCCGCGATCTTGAAGAGGCTCCCGCCGCGATTCTTCCAATGGCCGCCCAAACTGATCTCGGAGACCATCATGTCGGTCTTGCCAAGCTTGCGGCAGTGCATCTTGGGGTTGTAGTTGACGATCGTGCGGGTGTCGATCTTATGCGCATCACCGTCTCCCTTCAGGGGCCGTCCTCATGCAATCGGTTCTCCCGTTGGTTACTGATTGTCCTGAAGTTCGGCAATCTTCTCCTTCACCAACGGCACCAACGGGCTGCCGGGGTAATCGTGCAACAGGGATTGCAGTAGGGCCAGTGCCCGGTCCGGCCGGCCGAGCTCGACTTCGCTCTCGGCCGCCAGCAGCAGGATCCGATCGACGTAGGGCGAGTCGGGATTGACGGTGCGGAGTTGTTCGGCCTGGGCGACGGCCGGCCGGTGCAGCGCGCGACCGGCCCAGTATTGGGCATAGAGCAACGTGAGATAGCCGTTGACCTTGGCCGCGGGAAACTCGTCTTGCCACGCCCTGAGCTGCGATGCCGCCCGTTCGAATTGACGCTGCCGAAGGAACTCTTCGGTCGACCGGCTATGGGCGCCGCGCCATGCGGTCCGTTCGATGTAGCGTCGCTTGGATCCGAGTAGTTGCTCGGCCTTGTCATAGGCCGCACGAGCCGCCGAGCCGTCGCCGCTGGCCGAGTGATAGTCTCCCCAGACCCGATGCAGTTTGGCCGCCAAGGGGCCGGTTGCACCGTCCGGAAGACGGGCCGTTGCCGCATCGAGGATCGTTTTGGCGGCCGGGAAGTTCAACAGATCGTTGATTGCCACGTCGGCCGCCTCAACCTCGCACTCGGCCTTCAGTTCGGCTGTGTCGATTCGCTTGGCGGCCCCGTACCAGATCCGGGCAACCAGTTTCGAATCGCCCAGCCTTTCGCGGGCCATGGGGGCGATCAGCCGGGCCAACGCATGCAGATCGTCACTGTCGCGGGCGGCCGACTCCGCCAGGAACGCCGCTTTGCCCACGTCGACCGCCTTGGCAATGTATCGCATCGGATCGTCCGGCGGTTGCGGCGTGACAACCGGATCGGCGTCGGGGCGCCGGTTCGGATCCTGTGCGGCCGCCTCGAGCAGTTCCGCTTGAGCCTCCAGTGCCAACGCCTTCGCCTCATAGGCCAGCACCAACTGACTGAGCGATGCGGCGTCGAGTCGGCTCGGATCGTACGTGTCGAGGATCCGCAGGTAATCGTCCAACTTGTGGAACTTCGCGTGGTCTCGTCGCGTGAGAATCGGTCGACCGACGTTGACTCGGTTGGTGATCGTGACCGTTCGCGTAGCACGTGTCAACGACAACGTAACCGTGTAGACACCCGGCCGCAGGTAGATATGGTTGGCCTTCGGAAGTTCGCCCGTCTGCCCGTCACCGAAATCCCAGCGCACGGTCGCCCTGGAACTCAAGGTCTCCGGCGAGACGTCTTCGAAGAACACGCCGATCAGCGGCACGGAATGGTCGGGCAACGGCACATCGCCCCGGATCTCGACGAGGAAGTCGGCCATCGGCCGGCCCGACTCGAGTGTGACGTGGCCGACGGGCAAACGGCCGATCTGCCGCGTGCGAAACGCATCGGACGGGATCAACACCGGCGCGGGCTTCTCCCCCTGCGGATCGACTTCCCAGGCGACCAGCATCAGCGTGCCGGCACCGGCCGCCGCATGGTAGTATTCGAACGAATGCCGCCCGGCCAAGAGTCGGACCATTTTGCGATCGGCCGGCGTCGCGCGAGACTTCGGTCCTTGGGCCGCGGCGACCTCCTTGCCGTCGATCAGCAAAAAGCCGACATCGCGGGCCGAGACAAAGAAACCGTAGTTGCCCGTGATCTTCAGGTCGAGCTTACCGCTGTAGCGACTCAGCAGCGGTCCCGGCTCCAGGACGAACGGGTTGTGCGAGTGCTGCACGGCCTCGACATAGCCGGCCCCGATCGGTTGCGACCCTTCGAACGCATCGCGAACCGCATCGAGCGTGCCGGCCACGCGGTTTTCATAGCGGCGCGTTTCCAACAGCAGCCCGTCGACCGCGGTCCACGGCGGCAGTTCGACCGTTGGAGGATCGCCGCCATAGAAGATATTGTAGACGCTTTGACGCGGGAGCGTTTCGATGGCCAGGCGGCAGAAGTCGCCCGGACCAAGCTGGAGAATGCGCGACGGGGCCACTTCCCGATTGTTCGTCGCGACGACCAGGTTGGTACCCTCGGCGTTGATCTGGCCATGGTGCAGGAACTCGGCAACCACGACGGAATACGATTTGTCGGCAGGCACGCGGACCGGCCGCATCGCACGGAATTCGGTGCCCGCGAGCCGGAAAGACTGCCCCGGCAACTCGTCGCACAAGAGAACGACGGTCGCCAGCAACGCAAAAACGGTGATACGGATGGTTCGCATCGGTATCTCACAAAACGGTGTCTCGCAAAACGGTTGCCAGAAGCCCCCTCTTCCACTAATGTAAATGAAGAGTGCATCCGAGGAAAGAACCTTTTCAGGAGCCGGTCCATGGCGACGCCCCCCCCAATGAGCCCTGAAGAGGCGGTCCATCGTGTTGCCCAGGCACGCGAGGCACTGCTTAGCGAAGTTCACAAGGTGATCATCGGGCAGGACGAAATGATCGAGCAGATGTTGATCTGCCTGTTTGCCCGGGGCAACTGCCTGACGATCGGTGTGCCTGGGCTGGCCAAAACGTTGACGATCTCGACGCTTGCCAATGCGTTGGCGATGAAGTTCAGCCGGATCCAGTTCACCCCCGACCTGATGCCCAGCGACATCACGGGCACGGAGATTATCGATCAGGACGCGGCCACCGGACAGCGGATGTTTCGTTTCGTCCATGGGCCGATCTTCTCGAACATCGTCCTGGCCGACGAGATCAATCGTACGCCGCCGAAGACCCAGGCCGCGCTGCTGCAGGCCATGCAGGAGCACGAGGTCACGGTGGCCGGAAAGACCTACACGCTCGATCCGCCGTTCTTCGTGATGGCGACCCAGAATCCGATCGAACAGGAAGGGACCTACCCGTTGCCCGAGGCCCAGTTGGACCGCTTCATGTTGTCGATCAACATCGGCTACCCGACCCGAGCCGAGGAACGCCGGATCGTGATGGCCACGACCCAATCGACGACGGCCGAAGTGAAGCCGGTGCTGCACGGGCGGGACATTCTGTGGATCCAACAGCTTGTCCGCCAAGTGCCGGCCGCGCCGCACATGGTCGACTACGCGGTCGATCTGGTTCGAGCAACTCGGCCCAAGGAGCCGCCGAGTCCCGATTTCGTGAAGAACTGGCTGGCCTGGGGTGCCGGTCCGCGTGCGGCGCAGAACATCATCCTCAGCGCGAAGGCACGCGTGATTCTGCAAGGGCGGTTCGCCGTCACGGCCGACGACATTCGAGCGATGGCCTTTCCGGTAATGCGTCACCGGCTGTTCACCAACTTCAACGCCGACGCCGAAGGGATCGACGTGGAGCAGATCATCGAGAGAATCCTTCAGGCGGTGCCGGAACCGTCCTACGGCGAATCGATGCCACCACAGGCACACGCCCCGGCCGGCAAGAGCCAGCCGGAACCGCCCGCACCACCACCGGTCGCGCCGAAGCGGCAGAAATAGTTACCGCAACACTTCGCCTTCGACGTCGAGGATCTGGATGGTCGACAGGTTGCCGAACTGTTCGGTGTCCCAGACGCTCCAGACGAGTTTCTTGTCCCGGGTCACTTCGAGCAACTGGGCCTGTTTGCCCGTGTGACCGCCGTGGCCGAGCCAATTGGCGATGACCGTATTGCCGTTGGGTAGTCGCTGCACACCGGCGACGAAACGCAACGGGTTGTCGGGCAGGTCGTTTTCTTCGAGTTTCCATACTTCCTTGCCATCCGGGTCGAACTCGACCAGTTCGTGGCCGTCGCCGCCTGCGATCAGCGTGTTTCCATTGGGCAACCGGACCGAGACGTAGGCGTGCCTGGCAACCTCGAAGGTGCGGAGGATCTTTCCCTCGGCATCGTATTCGTGAACCAGGTTCTCGCTCACGAAGCCGCCGAGATACGTACCCGCTTTCGTCTTGCGAACCTGGCGAAACTGGCCGTGGGGCCGTTCGATCTTGCACTCGATTGCGAGGTTTTTGACGATCTTGCCCTTCGGATCGATTTCCAACAGGCGGGGCGGATTGCCGTTTCGTGCGACGAAGTAGTTGCCGTCGGGCAGTTTCTGGACGCTATGGACTTCGGCGTTGGCCTGAGCGTCGGTCGCGTCATACTCCCAGACGATCTTCTTGTCCCGCGTTACCTCCCTGGCACCCGCCTGATAGGTGAACAACACGTTGCCACTGGGCAACAGCCAGGCATCGTTGCACTTGCCGCCGGTCGGATAGGACCACTCGATCTTTCCATCGGCCGCAACAATGGCGACGACCGGCGTGCCGGTGCCGCCGGTGAGGAATCGGTGGGTAATCTTCGTTGCGTCCGGCTTGGCGGCCCATGCGGTCGTGGTGAGAACAAAACAGGTGAGTGTTGCCGCAAGTGTGGTTCGCAACATTGGTGGGTGTTCCTTTGTGATCGGACAGGTTGTGCCTTGTTTGCAACATTTGACTGGTCAATCTTACCACGCAATCGGGTCGCGGTGCCACACGTTCGGCCGGATTCTGCGGAAAAGCGATTTCAGCCCCGAAGGGCAACGCCGTGAAGGACTTTATGTGGCGTTTTGCAGGTCGAACTGTTTCAGTTTTTTCCGATGTGCTGGACTTGCTCGGACGAGTTTGGGCATTCCGCAGGATGGTTTGTCTTTCTTATGGGGCTTGTAACGTGCGGCC
>JAZFUB010000214.1:0-5911 GCA_036447015.1 Thermoguttaceae bacterium
ACTGTCGGCTCGGTGCCTGTCCCCTTTTTCCACGGGCCCCCGCCGTTCCCCGCTGCCGACGGCACAGTGGCGCCGCCCGAAAAAGGGGACAGGCACCGTCGGCAATACGAATCACCACTGCAATACCTGACGTCGACGGAGCCAGTCCCCATTTTCGGGCTCCCGCATTTACAGTTTGAGAAATTATGCCCCCCTGCCCTGCCCCGCACAGTTCTGCCTCGAATACTTGTTGGCTCTACCTGGTTCGTCACGCCGAGACGGACAACAATCGTGCGCGGCCGCGTCGGTTGCAAGGTCGCCGAACCGATCCGGGTTTGTCGGACGAAGGCCGGCGGCAGGCCGAAGCGGTGGGCCGGTTCCTTGCCGGGTTACCGATCGACGCCGTCTATGTCAGCCCGCTGCTCCGCGCCCGGCAGACGGCCGAAGCGATCGCCCTGCCCCATCGTCTGTCGGTCGAGGTCGTCGACGATCTGAGAGAGGTCGACGTCGGCGTTTGGGACGGGCTCGACTGGGACGAGGTTCAGCGGACCGATCCCGAGGCCTACCGACGGTTCATGGCCGACGCGAGCGTCCACCCGTACCTCGGCGGCGAGAACCTCACGACCGTGCAGAAGCGGGTGGTTCCGGCGCTGGAGAAACTGATGGCCCGGAACGTGGGCCGAACTGTCGTCGCGGTGGCCCACAATATCGTCAATCGCTGCTGCCTGGCCCATCTGTTGCACCTACCCTTGGCCGAATTTCGGACCATTCCGCAGGAAAACTGTGGGATCAACGTGCTGCGTTACCGCGAGGGTCGCGTCAAGTTGGTTTCTATCAATATCGCTGTACATTTGTACCCAGATTCACTGCACGCTTGACGCCGTGTTGCAGCAATGGCATGATAAAGGTATCTGGAGCCCACTTCCGGTTCTCATCTTGCAGCAAATTTCGTCCGGTGGCCGATCGGCATGAAGAAACCGGCGAAGAAGTCGACGAAAGCGATTTGTGGAGCATGACGACGCAACAGAACCAAGCTCGCAAGGCGCGAGCCTTCCATGCGCCCGGTCGGGATTTCACCCCGGCGACGGGTCCCATGACCGCCGATGAATTGACTCGTGTCCAACGCGACCTGGCCGTGGCGCTCAACGGCGAATCCGATCGCGCTGCGGCGTTGGCGATGTGTATGGACGCCGCCATGAAGATCTCCGGCATGGAGTGTTCGGGAATCTATCTCGTTGACGACCGGCGCGGTCTGAAGCTCGTTGCCCACACGGGATTGTCGGACGAGTTCGTCGAGACCATCGAATACCACGCCCCCGACTCGGCTCATGCCCAATTGGTCTTGGCCGGAGAGCCACGGCATGTCCGGCCGGAAGAATTGCCTCCCGCCATCAACGAACACTGCAAGATCGAAGGGCTACGGTTGCTGGCCGTGATGCCGATCCGTCACCGTGAGCAGGTTGTTGCCTGCATGATTGTCGCATCGCGCGTGCTCGGCGAGTTGCCCACACCGGTCCGCAACCAACTCGAGGCCATCGCCGCCGGTGTCGGTGGGACCATCGCACGGTTGCGTGCCGAAGCCGATCTTCGCAGCAGCGAGAGGAGGCTCCGAGCGCTGCTCAATGCGACGACCGAATCGGCATTCATGATCGACTTGAAGGGCAACGTCCTGATTTCGAACGAGACCCTCGCACAACGGCTCGGTACAACCGCCGAGCAACTGATCGGCAAATGCATCGATGATTTCCTCCCACCTGAACTGGCGCAAAGCCGCCGGGCTCACGTCAATGTGGCCATCCGTTCGGGCGAGCCGGTCTCTTTCGTCGACGAGCGAGAAGGACGCCACTACCGCAACCGCGTCTATCCGGTCCTCGATGAGGCGGGCAGCGTCGTCCGACTGGCCGTCTTCTCGGCAGACGTCACCGAGCGAAAGCTGGCCGAGCGAAAGCTCCACGCCGAGCAACACCTCTTGCGAGAACTGCTTGACCTGCAGGAACGCGAACGCACGCTGATCTCCCACGAACTGCACGACGGTTTCCTGCAAGACATCGTCGCCGCCCACATGGTCCTGTCCGCCGCGTGCGAAAAACAGGAGCTCGCCGACGGTTCCGATTCAGCCGACATGGAAGTTGCACGAGAATTGATCGAGAAAGGGATCACCGAAGCGCGTCGAATGATTCGAGAGCTTCGGCCCATGACGATCGATCAGTCGGGCATCGTCGAAGCGATCGCCGATATCGTCGCCGGGGAGCAGCGACACGGCACGCTGGAGATCGACTTCGAGCACGAAGGCCGCTTCGACCGGCTCGACGAGATGCTCGAAAGTGCCGTCTATCGGATCGTCCACGAATCGATCAACAACGTGAAACGGCACAGTCGGGCCGACTCGCTCTGGATCCGATTGGTTCAAGGGGACGACCTGCTGCTTCGAATCGAGGACCAAGGCGTGGGCTTCGATCTCCAGCAGGTACCCAAAGACCGTTTCGGCGTACGAGGAATCGTCGAAAGGGCCCGACTCTTCGGCGGCCAGGCAACCATCGATACGGCGCCCGGCAAAGGGACCCGAATCACGGTGCGCCTGCCGCTGGTCGGGTAGATCAGGTAGCCGTCTCCCCGGTTTAGCTGCCGCCGGCACGGCGGTTTAACGCTGGAACATACTTTCGGCCAAGCCGCCGTGCCGGCGGCAGCTAAACCGGGATATCGCAATCGGAAAGTCGTTGAGAGTCGCTCACAAACCATCGAGAGATGCCCAACCATGAACATCAACCGCCGAGAAATGTTGACCGCCACCGCCGCCGTGGGGCTTGGATCGATCGCGGCCGGGAAGACCCGTGCCGCCGAGCAACCAAGATCCCACTCCGGTGCCCGGCCGGGTAATCCGATCGCCGTGTCGACCTATTCGTTCTGGCATTTCGATCCCGATCACGTCACCAGGATCGAAGAGTGCATCCGCATGGCCGGCGAGATGGGATTCGATGCGGTCGAGATCCTCGAAGTGCAGATGCACCGCCGCGACAATGCGTACGTGCAGTCGCTGAAACGCCAGGCCTTCACAGCCGGCATGGACCTCTGCGGCATGTCGACCCATCAACACTTCGTCTCGCCCGACCAGGCGGACCGGCAGAAGAATATCGAAAAGACGATCGCAAGCATCGAACTGGCGTACAAGCTGGGCATCCCGACGATCCGCGTGAACACGGGCCGGTGGCGGACGAGCAAGAGTTTCGACGAGTTGATGGCCAATCGAGGAATCGAACCGACGTTGCCCGGCTATACCGACGAAGACGCGTTTCCGTGGGTGATCGAGAGTTTCGAGAAGTGTCTGCCCGCGGCCGAAAAGTGCGGCGTCGTGATGGGGTTGGAGAACCATTGGGGACTGGGACTGACGCCGGAGGGCGTGCTTCGGATCGTCAACGCGATCGACTCGCCTTGGCTGCAAGTGACCCTCGACACGGGCAATTTCCTGGAAGACCCGTACGCACGGCTCGAAAAACTGGCACCGAAGGCCGTCTTCGTCCAGGCAAAAACGTATTACGGCGGCGGCGTCTGGTACACGCTCGACTTGGACTACGACCGGATCGCCGCGATCCTGCGCAAAGTCGACTATCCCGGCTACATCTCGCTGGAGTTCGAGGGCAAGGAAGACCCACGAACCGCCGTGCCAAAAAGTCTGGCCATGTTGCGGGCCGCCTTTGCGAGGACTCGATGAACAGTCTGCAATCCGTCCGACGATACATTTTTTTGACATTGGGCTGCTTGGCCGGCACCGGATCGATCGGCATGTGCGAAACGTTACCCCCGTCGAGCGACGGACCGTCGAGCGACGGACCGAAGAACGACAAGCCGTTGAGTGACGAGCAACTGCTCACGACCGTCCAGAAGGCGACGTTCGGCTATTTCTGGGACTATGGGCATCCGACCAGCGGGCTTGCCCGGGAGCGAACCGGCAGCCGACACGTGGTCACTTCCGGCGGCAGCGGGTTCGGCCTGATGACGATCGTCGTTGGTGCCGAGCGAGGATTCGTCACGCGTGAACAGGCGGCCCGGCGCGTGCTGCGGATCGTTACGTTCATGCAGAACAAGGCCCAGCGGTACCACGGCGCCTGGTCGCATTGGCTCAACGGCGAGACGGGTCGAACCGTTCCGTTTTCGCGATTCGACGACGGGGCCGACCTGGTCGAGACGGCCTTCTTCGTCGAGGGCCTGTTGACCGTTCGACAGTACTTCGACGGCGACGATCCGACCCAGCGGGCAATCCGCCGCATTGCGAGTAGGCTCTGGGAAGAGGTCGAGTGGGACTGGTTTCTTCGCACGCCTACCGGCAAACGTCTCTTTTGGCACTGGTCGCCCAACCACGGCTGGAAGATGAACCACGCGATCGGCGGCCATTTCAACGAGTGCATGATCGTCTATCTGCTGGCCATCGCTTCGCCCACCCATCCGATCCCACCGGATTGCTACGAGAAGGGCTGGATCGGCGATCCGCCGACCGGCTACCTCAACGGCAACACGTACTACGGCCACAAACTGTTCGTCGGCTGGCCGTTGGGCGGGCCCTTGTTCTTCACGCACTATTCGTTCCTGGGGTTCGATCCGCGCGGACGCGACGCCCATTGCAACTACTTCGAAAACAACCGCAACCACGCGCTGATCCAACAGGCCTATTGCCGCGACAATCCCAAAGGCCACCGGGGCTACAGCGAGTTGGTCTGGGGGCTGACGGCCAGCGACACGCCGGGCGGCTACAAGGCCCACTGCCCCCGCAACGACAACGGCACGATCACGCCCACCGCCGCGATCAGTTCGATGCCTTATACGCCGCGCGAATCGATGGCCACGCTGCGGCATTTCTACGAAGTCTACGGCGAGCGACTCTGGGGTGAATTCGGATTCCGCGATGCGATGAACCTCGACCAGGATTGGACCGCCCGCGGCTATCTGGCCATCGACCAGGGCACGATCGGCCCGATGATCGAGAACCATCGCACGGGCCTCTGCTGGAAACTGTTCATGGCCAATCCGGAGATCGATCCGATGCTCGAGAAGATCGGTTGGCGGAAAGAGACGAGCCAATGAAGGGAACAGGCACCGGGCGACACCGTAGGGTGCGTCTGGACGCACCATCTTGAAATCGGGAGTTGAGCAGTCCACGGTGCGTCCAGACGCACCCTACCGCTACCGCTTCGCTATCTTCTGACTCCAGCCGAGTCGGGCCAGGAGACTGTAAAGGCTCGGCACCAGCAGCAACACCAGCACCGTTGCGAACATCAGCCCGAACGCGATCGAGACGGCCATCGGAATGAGGAACTGGGCCTGTAGACTCGTTTCCAACATCATCGGCGACAGACCGGCGACCGTGGTGGCCGAGGTCAGGATCACCGGGCGGAAGCGTTGCATGCCGGCCTGGTGGACGGCCTCCAGTACCGGGCTGCCGTCGGCCAGGCGAATCTTGATGAAGGTGACCAACACGATCGAGTCGTTCACCACGATGCCGGCCAGCGAGACGAACCCGATCGTGCTGGGCATCGTCCAGTCGATCCCCAACAGCAAGTGGCCCGCCACGGCACCGACCAGTCCGAAGGGAATGGCCGCCATCACGATCAACGGTTCGACGTACGACTTGAAAACGAACGAGAGCAGAATGAAGATGATGCACAGACCGATCACGAATCCGCGAATGACGCTGTCCATCGTCTTCTTCGATTCCTTGCTCTGACCTTCGAGGTTGATCGACACGGTCGGGTTGCGTTTCAAAAAGTCCTCGAAGAAGTTTTCCTGCAGGTCGGTCATGATTTCGGCCGAATTGCCCTTGGTCGTGTCCAGATCGGCCGTAACCGAGATCGTGCGCTGTCGGTCGACGCGAATGATCTGCGAGAAACCTCGCACCAACTCGGCGTCGGCCACTTCATGAAACGGCATCATCTGCCCGCCT
>JAZFUB010000215.1:0-5611 GCA_036447015.1 Thermoguttaceae bacterium
CCCGCCGCCGCCAAATCAGCCGATAGCCGGCCAGACGCACCGGCCACACGGAAGCGATCAGGAGGATGGTTTGGCAGTAGAAGAGCAATGCCAAAGCCCAGCGTTCATGCTCGGGTAGAATTAGTTCGGCCATGACTGTACAGACTCCGGCAACAACAATCGGAACGACGATTCGCAGAACCATCGACGGTTGGCTCATGCTGATCCACAGTGACACGACGGCAATAAACACACCGGCGCCAACGATTAGTCCGAACACAGGGGCGACATCAGCTTCGGTGTGCATGCGCCCTGCTGTGGTGAGAAACTGCTGTGGCAGGTAGTGAAACAATCCCAGCAGGATCGCAATAGCCGTCGTGTACCCCAACATCGAACGTAGCGAGAACTGGATTCTGTAGCGTTTGTCGGAAGACAGGCATGTGTCCCCACGACTTAGACCAAGACCTACGAATCGGAGTCCCAGAAGCAATGAGCCCACAAGAAACATCAGATCCAATCGGATGAAAGACCACAACCAACCGTCGCGGGGGCCAATTCCGGACCAGCACCACGCAACAGCAAACACGACGGCAATGACAAATCGCCAAGGTGAAGCCTTACCACCGAAGGCAGCCCAGAAGCCCAGGAAACTGCCCTGACAGGGAACGAACGAGTAAAACACGATTTGGACCAAATCGTTCCCACGACCTCCCAGCAGACCAAGGTCAAGCATAACCCCCACCAGGACGTGGATGACTGCAATCGCTCCGAGAATCAGGCAGCGACGGTCGACCCGTCGTACCATGTCGATGATTCGCACAGACTCAGGCTGGTCGGTTCCCATGGTTGGATTGTCGCACGGGGATGTGCTATGATCAAGACGTGTTGCGTTGGTCCCACCGGTCGCAGCCGGTGGGCTTGGACGGTGTGTGAGGTGTGAGAAACTTTTGAAACAGGAGCCTGCTGATGAGACCTTTTGCGGTGACTTGCCGATTGTTGCTTCTTCTGTCGTTGTTTGCGATCACACTGGCGGACCGTGCGGCGGCGGCCGATCGACCGCCGAACTTTGTGATCATCTTTTGCGACGACCTGGGCTATGGCGACGTCGGGCCGTTCGGGTCGACGACACATCGCACGCCGAACCTCGATCGCATGGCGGCCGAGGGCATCCGGTTCACCGATTTCTATGTGACCAGCGGTGTCTGCACGCCGTCGCGGTCGTCGTTGATGACCGCCTGCTATCCGCGACGGGTTGGGTTGGACAGGAACGAGACCGGCGGGTGGGTCCTTTTTCCGGGCAACCATCGCGGGCTCAATCCCGATGAAATCACCATTGCCGAAGTGCTCAAACAGAAAGACTATGCCACGGCAATCGTTGGCAAGTGGCACTTGGGCGACCAGCCGGAATTTCTGCCGACCCGACAAGGGTTCGATTCGTACTTCGGCATCCCGTTCTCCAACGACATGGGCCACGGCCACAACAAGCGTTACCCGCCGTTGCCGTTGCTGGAAAATGAAAAGGTTTTCGAGGAAGAGCCCGACCAGGCCCAACTGACGCCGCGTTACACGGCCCGGGCCGTCGAGTTCATCACCACGCATAAGGACGAGCCGTTCTTCCTCTACATGCCGCACACGTTCCCACACAATCCGATCTTCGCCTCCGAGCGTTTTGCGGGCAAGTCGGCCAACGGCAATTTCGGCGACTCGGTTGAGGAGATCGATTGGTCGGTCGGGCAGATCCTTGCGACCATTAAGAAGTTGGGCATCGACGAGCAGACGCTCGTGATCTTCACGTCCGACAACGGGGCCGCATCGCGTTGGGGCGGCGGCAACGGACCGTTGCGCGGCTTCAAGGGCAGCACGTGGGAAGGCGGCATGCGCGAGCCGTGCGTCATGCGTTGGCCCGGCAAGATCCCCGCCGGCAAAGTCTGCGGCGAACTGGCAAGCAGCCTCGACCTGATGCCCACGCTGGCCAAGCTGGCCGGAACCTCCGCGCCGACCGACCGGGTGATCGACGGCCTGGATATCTGGCCGCTGATGTCGGGCCAACCGGGGGCGAAGAGCCCGCGCGAGGCGTTTTTCTATTACTACACGAACCAATTGCAGGCCGTTCGCTCGGGCAAGTGGAAGCTGCACCTCCCGCGAAAGCCACGAGGCCGCGCCAACCAGAATGACCAATGGCCCCAGCTCTATGATCTCGAAAGCGACATCGGCGAGCAGAACAACGTCGCGGCCGCCCATCCCGAGGTGGTCGAGCGACTGTCGGCCTTGGCCGAGCAGTGCCGCGAAGACCTGGGCGACGGCGACCGTCAAGGAAAGAACTGTCGAAAGCCGGGCCATGTGGAGAACGCGACGACCTTGACGCATAATTGACCGCAATTGACCCAATGTAGGATTATCGGTCGTCCATCGATCGTTTAGCGGCCGGGCTTGCCCGGCGTGTTTGGGACACTGTTACGGCGCAAAACGCGCCGGGCAAGCCCGGCCGCTAAACGGATTTGTCTACAGCCCCACAAAACACCACTCTGGAGGACCTCTGGTCATGAAAACTCGCATGCTCTGCGGTCTCGTTTTGCTCGCCTCGTTAGCCTCGTGGTCCTCGGCCGATGAGGACCGGACACTCACACTGCACACCCGTTGCCGACCGGCCGTCGACGGAGACGGTTCGCAGTTCGGCCTGGCCTACGAGACGGTCCAATGGGACGCCACGAAGACGGCCATCGTCATCTGCGACATGTGGAACCAGCATTGGTGCAAGTCGGCCACGGCCCGGGTTGCCGAGATGGCCCCGCGGATGAATCGTCTCGTCGACGAGGCCCGGCGGCGCGGTGTGCTGATCATCCACGCCCCCAGCAGCACGCTCGATACGTACAAGGACACGCCGGGCCGAAAGCTGGCCGAGCAGGCCCCGAAGGTCGAACCCAAGACGCCGCTGCAGGGCTGGTGCCGGCTTGATCCGGAGCGCGAAAAAGGCGGGCTGCCGATCGACGATTCCGACGGCGGGTGCCCGTGTCAGCCGAGATGCCCCGGCGGAAATCCCTGGACCAGCCAGATCGACACGCTGACGATCGCCCCGGGCGATGCGATCACCGACAGTGCGGAAGCCTACTACCTGATGCGTCAACGGGGAATCGAGAACGTGATCGTCATGGGCGTGCATACGAACATGTGCGTGTTGGGCCGACCGTTCGGCATCCGGCAGATGGTCAACCAGGGGATGCGCGTCTTGCTGGTCCGCGATATGACCGACACGATGTACAACCCACGCATGCGACCGAAGGTGAGCCATTTTCGCGGAACCGAGTTGGTCGTCGAACACATCGAAAAGTTTTGGTGCCCGACGATCACCAGTGCAGATTTCCTTGGCGGCGCGGCGTTTCATTTCAAGGAAGATCGCCGGCCGCACGTCGTGTTCCTCATCAGCGAGGACGAGTATCATGCCGACGAGACCTTGGCGGCATTTGCCCAATTGCTTCGCGATCGGTCGGGCGATCGTTGCACGGTCGTGTTGGGGCACGGCAAGCAAGATCTCTCAGGCGTCGAGGCCCTGGCGTCGGCCGATCTGGCGGTCGTCTATGTTCGTCGACGCGCGTTCCCCAAGGAGCAACTCGACGTGCTACGCGAGTATCTGGCCGCCGGCAAACCGTTGATCGGGCTGCGCACCGCCAGTCATGCGTTTTCCATTAAGCGCGACTCGCCCGAGGGATTGGACCAGTGGCCCGAGTTCGACAATGACGTGCTCGGGGGCAACTATCACGGACACGGCTCGAATGCGGTGGGAACCGACGTGACGGTGGTTTCTGAGGCAGCGGGGCATCCGATTCTTGCCGGCGTGGACACGGCCGCCTGGCACAGCGAAGGTTCGCTCTACAACGTCCTGCCGATCGACGAGAAGGCGACCGTCTTGCTCCACGGGACGGCCCCGGACATGGCCGATCCGATTGCCTGGACACGCACGTACCAGGGCGGGCGAATTTTCTACACGTCGCTCGGATATCGGACCGATTTCGACCAGCCACAGTTCCGCCGCCTGCTGATCAACGCCGTTGACTGGGCGTTGGACCGGCAGGCTCCTGAACAGTAGGTTCTGCAACGGTCGCTTCATACTCAAGCTGTAGACGTGGAGTGGAAAAAGGGGACTGGCACCGGGCGGCAAGGCATTTTGGCGGGGCCTTAGAACTCGTACAGGAATAACTTCCCGATTCAGTTCTTGGGTGTTGGCTTTGAGCAGTGAGCTTTGAGCTTTGAGTCATGGGCTTTCCCACTGCTCATAGCTCAATGCTCACTGCTCATAGCCAAATAGGGAAGTAATTCCTGTACGAGTTCTTAGTCAAGCGGGCCCGGAGCCAGCCCCCTTTATTGGACTCCCCTCTCACTCGATCCAACCGCCGCCGAGCACTTGGTCGCCCCGGTAGCAGACGGCAGCCTGGCCGGGCGCCACGCCATGGCACGGTTCGTCGAATCGGACGTGGAACCGTTCTTGGGAGAGCACTTCGACCGTCGCGTCGGCCGGCCGGCTGCGATAGCGAATCTTCACCTGGCAGTGCAGCGGCCCGGTCGGCTCGTCGCAAAGCCAATTCGCACCGCCGGCCGTCAACTCGTCTCGGGCCAGTTCCGCCCGCGTTCCGAGCACGACGCGGCGCGTGTCCGGCTCGATGCGCACTACGTAGCGAGGGTCGCCCAACGCTATGCCGAGCCCCTTGCGCTGTCCGACGGTAAACCGTTCGAAGCCGTCGTGGCGTCCCACGACCGTTCCGTCGGTGGTCACGAAGTCGCCCGACGTGTTGACGTCGGTCCGACCCTGCGCGATCAAGTGCTCGCGGATGAATCGAGCATGATCCTGGTCGGGGACGAAGCAAATCTCCTGGCTGTCCCGTTTGTCGGCCACCCGAAGCCCCAACCGGCCGGCGATCTGCCGGATCTCGTCCTTTCGATGCTCGCCGACGGGAAACAGCAGTCGCGGCAGCAACGGGCGATCGATACCGAAGAGCACGTAGGACTGGTCCTTCGTCGCATCGTGGCCGCAACGCAGCAGAGGTTCCGTCGATGTTTCGGATGTCGTCAATCGCGCATAGTGTCCGCTGGCAACGAACTGGGCCCCCACGCTGTCGGCATATTCGACCAGTTTGCCGAACTTCAGCCAGGTGTTGCAGACGATGCACGGGTTGGGCGTCCGTCCGGAGACATATTCGTCGACGAAGTAGTCGACGATTCGGCCGAATTCCGTCTCGAAATTGACGGCATAGAAGGGTATTTCGAGCAACTCGGCCACGCGCCGGGCATCGGCCGCGTCGGCCTCGCTGCAACACCCCTGCTTTCGTGGGGGGGTGGCGTCTAAAGCGACTTCGCAGGCCGCCGCGAGTTGCTGGCCATGCCGCATGAACAGCCCAATCACATCGTACCCCTGCTCGCGAAGCAGCCAGGCCGCCACGCTGCTATCGACACCGCCGGACATGGCCAAAACGACTCGTGACATAGGTAGAAGTGTATCGGCCGGCCACGCCAGAGGGAAGCGGGGGGAAGTGGAAAGATCGGGAAAATGGGAAGGAGGGGAAAAAGGGAAGAAGGAAGGAAGGGAAGAAGAAAGGAAGGGAAGAAGGAAGGAAGGGAAGAAGGAAGGAAGGAAGGGAAG
>JAZFUB010000216.1:0-6893 GCA_036447015.1 Thermoguttaceae bacterium
CTCCGGCGGCAGATAGTCGATCGACGTGAGCACAATCGCTTTGTGCCCGGCCGCCAACGTGCCGTCGACGATGTCTTCCTCGACCACCGCGAGAAACTGCTGCTTCAGCAGTTTGCCGGCCAGATAGGTCAGCGGCAGTCGCTGCCCGTGCAAGTTGGCGTGGGCATAGTTGGCCTGCCTGTCGAGAGTTTGAACGTGAATGTTATGCGACATGCTATAGAGCATGGCCACGGGCGGTCGCGTGACGGGCATCGTCGTGAAGATGGTGCCCAGGCGGGCCATGAGTTTGTTCGATTCGACCACGCCCTCGGCTGCCGGTTTCTTCGCCGGCTCGAACGGATCGATATCGGGCGGCGTGATCATGCCCTGCACGTTCGTCATGAAGGACAGGTACTGTTCCAAGCGAAACCGTTCCGACGGCGTGTTGCCATACCAAGTGGGCAAGTACCAGCACGGCTTGTCGAAGTCTCGCGCCCGAGCCATCTCCAGGAAATAAGATGGGTTGAAGTAGCCGCAGCCGTAGTCGTCGTAGCCGCCATGGCCGCTGACGACCGGCAAGCTACGGGCCACATTGAAATAGTAGCCGTCAGTAAAGGCCGAGAATCCGTACTGGCTTTGCGTCACCGAAAGATAATCGGGCCGCACATGGGAAACACCGAACTGGGCCTCCTTCCACGCCGCGTCCATGAAGCCCAGTTTCCAGAGGGCCCAGTGACGCCACCTCGCGACATCGTTTGCATTGTCCGGTCGGACTTTGTCGTAAGGGATCGGGGGCTCGCCAAACGCACTGTCGTACGACCGCACCTGAGACGGCAGGCCATGCGGCGTCCATTCGCCGGTCGCCGGGTGTTTGTGCCAGGTCAGTCCCGGTTCGTCGTAGAAATGCACGCCGAACACGTTGGGCCGAGTCCTATCGACCAGTGCCCGATGTGCGACACGCCGCGCTGCACCGCGAGTCACGTACGGATCGGACCAGTCGCATTCGCTACGAAGATCCATCTGGTGCCCGCCGCTCATCGTGCAACACGACATGAAGTCGACGCCGGCTCGAATGAAGTTAGCCTCGTCGTCGCGGCCGTAATGCCCATAGAAGAGATTGAACCCAAGGCTGTCTTCGCCCTCGACAAGCTGCTGCTTGCCCTTGGCACGTCCCCAGCAGATCAGTTTGAAACTCGACTTTCGAACATGGCTGAAGACATCCATTTCGGTTGTCGCGGTCGCCCCGTTCGCCTGCACTTCGATCGTGTAATGTCCCGGTCGCAACAACCATCCGCAAAGGTGGTAATGTTCCGTACGGCGTGCGTCGGTATCGTCCTTGGCGACGGCCGCAACACGAAAAGCGAACTCCAGCTTGCTGCCGTCGTCGGACCCGAGCATCATCCGCAATTCGCTCGCACTCAACGGTTCTGTCCCATGACGCACCACCGACAGGTCGATCCACTCGTTCGTCTGATAGGCCGTCCGTCCCAGCGGCAGGACGATTTCGAGTTCCGCCGCGGTTGTAGACACGACCGATTGCAAGAGTCCAACGATCAGGGCGGTACAAGCAAGCACGCGGCAATTGTACGGATGTTTCCAGAACATTGGTCGTGAACCTCCCTAGGGGCGCTCCGCTGGGTTACATTTCCATCCAATGTACTTCCTGCCGTTGGGCGACGCAAGTATATGCCTGAAACGGGGCGTCTCCCGTGAACTGACTTGCGTCCGGATGGTCCGTTTGCTAGGTTCAGTGTTGAAGTCAGGCTGCGTGATCCCTAAGACGTCAAGCTACATGCCCATGATAGGGCGAAAGGATGTTACCGAGATGTCCATGCATAAGGTGATACAGCTTCTCCTGATCGGCCTGCTGCTGGGCACGCTTCAGTCCTGGGAGACATCGGCGGTAGTCGCTGCGGAAGGCGGGCCGGGTGAGAATGCGGATGTCGAGATCGGCGGGCCGGGCGACGGACCAGGGCAGTTCCTCGAATTGCTCGATATCGCCTTCGGGCCGGACAACCGTCTCTATACGCTCGAAGGCCGGCGACGGGATAACGAGAGCAAGCGGTGGGTGGGAGGTTGCCGGGTGCAGGTGTTCGACAATGATGGGACATACCTCGAACAGTTTCCCGTCGAAGCCGACGGGCTAAGTGACGAGAAGACGCCCGCACGACTGGCCGTCAGCGACGATGGCTGCGTGTTCGTCAGCGAACCGGTCACCGGTGTCGTGTTGCAGTACCGACGTGGCGATCGCTGGGAGTTGAGCCGGCAGTACACAATCCCCGATGCGTTCGCGATCGCCCCATGGAACGTGCGTGGGAAGCAGCATATCGCGGTCCTGGCCAATCGCCGCGAGCACAACCAACCCGTGCCTTGTGACCGGATCGAGTTGATCGATGTTCAAGCCGGCAAGCTGGCCGAGCCGCTCGTGCTCAGCCGACCGGTGTCCGAAGTGATGGACACGACGCCGGACGGGCGAGGGAATCTCTGCGTGGTGGCCGCGGTCAATCAACTCTACCGCTACAATGCGGCCGGGAAGCTGACTGCCGCGGTGGGCTCGGGTGCTTGGCGTCGGGTCGGCGACGGCAGCGAGCTTCGTCACTCGGTGGCCATCGACTCGCAGGGCAGGATCTATTCGCAGGCTTGGGGGAAGATTGCCCGATTCGAGCCCGACTTGAAGTCGGTCGCCCTGGAAAACGGCCAGTTCTACTGGTACGACAACTGGTCGCCCCACGATGGCTACACGCCCATGGCGATCGACAAAGACGACCGGCTGTGGATCGGTGCCACGGGCAACACGCCGCTCGACGTGCGTCACCATTACCGCCCGTGCGTTTCGCGGGTAAACGACGACTTCTTCGAGAAGGCCATGCCGCAATCGACGTTGGCGTTGGGGTTCGATCCAACGATTACAACCGACCTGCCCTACAACGTGGCCTACGATCTCACGCCGATCGAACTGGAGTTCGTCGTGCCGAAGGCGTTTCGCCAGGTCCGCGACGTGGTGGTCGATTACCGCGTCTACGACGTCTACAAGAGCGAGGCTGCCCGGGGCTCGTTTTCGTTGAAGCTGGAAAACGATGTGGAAACGCGGCAAGGTTTTCCGTTCACACCGCCGCGGTTCGGCTGGTATACGGTCGAGTGCCACGCGACGACCGGCGGTCACCCGGTTCTCAGCGTCGGTGCCCATCTGGGCGTGACTCCCAAGGTCGAGGGCCTGCCGCAGTTGGCCGAGGGCGATTCGCCTGGCGGTTGGATCGACCCGGTGAAACAAGCGTTCTGCGGGCTGCGTCTGATGCGGCTGCACACGAACCAGGGCGAGGAAGCCATCGCGAAAACGCTCGCCGCGGCCGAAAAGGTCGGTCTGACTGTGGTCGTCCAGTTTCAGGACAAGAAGGACTGCCAGGCCGAGACCGTTCGCCGGTTCGTCACGAAGTTCAAGGGCCGGGTGAAGTATTGGGAGATCATCAACGAGCCCAACTTCTCCATGTCGCCGCAGGAGTACGCCAAGCTGGTCGCAGAGGTCACTGCGGTGATCAAGGGCATCGATCCGGCGGCCCGAGTGATGGGGCCCGCCGTGTGCGGCATCAACCTCGATTGGCACCGGCAGACTTTCCAGGCCGGCGCGGGCAAGCACTTCGACATCCTCTCGATCCACGACTACGAAGGCAACGAAGCCGTCGATCCGGGCCATTGGCGTTGGAAACTCGCTCAGCTTCGCGAACTGATGTCGAAGCATGGGGTCGGCGACAAACCGATCTGGCAAACGGAACGGGCAATCGGCGGTGTGCGGGCCGATAACTTCCTCGGTGGCGTCCAGGCGGTGCGAGTCACCCTGCAACGCGACGTGATGGAAACGCTCGGCGTGCCCAACGAGCACAACCTGCACTACTACCTGAACCAGGCCGGCTACGGAAGCGTGCCCACGTACGTCTGGTCGGAGTCGGGCCCGCATCCGGTGGCCCTGGCCCTGCGCACGCGGGAAGCCATGGTCCGCGGCCGGCGCTATGCGGGCACCTTGGACTTCGGGCCCAACGGCAATAAGATCTTTCTCGGACTGCAATACGAGGGCAGCGACGGATCGACCGTAGTACTCCGCCAGTATGGCGCCGCCACCGAGCCAAGCATCGAGTTGGGTGTCCGCGGCACAGCGACGCTGGAGGTGGTCGACAGCTTCGGCAACCGCCGCAAGGTTCCGGTGCGCGACGGCAAGGTCACGTTGAAGGTCCCCTTGCTGCCGATCTACCTGCGGCTGGAGCGGGGACAGGAGCTGGTGCCGCCGAGGATCGACTTTGGACGCAATCTGGCACGCGATGCCACGATCGCCTACAGCGGAAAAACGGAAAGCGACCCCAGCGTGCTCACCAACGGCGTCTTTGAAGTCACCCACGCCGGCAGCCCCTGGGGGCCGTACTGGGTCGGTGACCTGAGCCGCATGCCACAGACACTCGACATCACGCTGAGCCGGCCACGCCCCGTCGATCGGCTGATTGTCTACAGTATGAGGGCGGACAATCCGCACTGCTACCTGGTCGATTTCGACGTACAACATCACGATGGCCGCCAATGGGTCACGCTCAGCGAGGTTCGCACACCGATACCGCCGAGCGATTTGGTCCGTACCACCCAGAGCAAAGCCAACACATGGTACCTGGATCAGAACTTCGCGATGGTCGAGTTTCCGACAGTGACGACCGACCGATTGCGGATCGTCGCCCGACGAAGCACGCTGGGCTTCCAACCCGATTGGGCGGCCGTCAAGGCAACCGGCTGGCAAGCGGGCGGTCCGAATCTCCATCTACGCGAGATCGAGGTGTACGGCCCGCCGCCGGCCGCAGCCTTGCCTCGGCCGATGGATCTGAATAGCTCTCTCGATCACATCTCCAGCGACACGCGGGCTCTGGTGATCCTGGACTCACGACTTTGCAAGCTGATTGCGCCGGATCTGTTGGCCTACACGCGAGCCGCGGCGGCACGACGAAAGTTTCCTATCACCGTGCTGCCGATCGTGGGGCTCGACGACTACCGTCCGCCCGAGGTCCGCAGGGCACTTCAGAGTTGGCAGGCTGCGCGGCCCGAACTGGAGGGCGTGCTCTTCGTGGGCAATGTGAAACTGCCGTCCTTCTTTCTGCCCCGCGCGGACACTCCGTCGACTCGGCTCTGGCCTCGGCTGTTTGAAGACCTCGACATGTCGGCCGAACGCCGGATCGCACCGGGCACGATCCTGAAGTCGTGCGGGCCGGGGCAACCCTGGCCGTGCGTGGCAGGTGTCGAGGAGTTCAAGACGCCGGAACACGACTTCGATCACTTTGACCAGGGTCCCTCACATGGCCCCGAACTTTGGGCCGCGTTTTTGCCGGTCGGATACCAGGACGAGACCAAAAACACCTACGACGGCTGGGCGAAACAACTCACGCCATTCTTCAAGAAGGCCATCGCGTTCTACGATGGTACGACGACTTATGGGCGTGGGCTTTACCTGGTGTCGAACGACCTAAGTTGCCTCGCCCGGAGCGAGCCGGTCTGTAGCGCCGTAGGCTTGCGGGAGATCGAGTTCTATTCGGTCAACGAGAAAGGTCCCGGCGCATTCAAGGACAATCCGGCGGGCTACGTCCGTGCGAATCTGGCAAGCTATGCTTCCCTGGACGCCTTCCTG
The DNA here is from genome assembly GCA_036447015.1 of Thermoguttaceae bacterium. Classification (GTDB taxonomy): domain Bacteria; phylum Planctomycetota; class Planctomycetia; order Pirellulales; family Thermoguttaceae; genus JAZFUB01. The sequence continues at coordinate 5,633 of JAZFUB010000216.1, forward strand.
ACTCACGCGGGCAAGCTGCCCTGGATGGACGAAGGGTGGCAGTCGCCCGAGATCTTCCTGAGCCATATGCGGCAGTCGCGAAGGCGGTTCGTTTGGTGGAACGTCCACTCGAACCCCGAGGTTTCGCTGATCTCCAACGAGCAGGCCGGCAGTATGGCAGGCGGCGGCCTGATTGCCCTGCTCAATGGCTGCTCCGTGGGCGGATTCAGGCAGCCCGACTCGCGCAGCCACGTCGATCTGCAGACGGCCCCCGAGGACAACGTGTTGGTGAGTCTGGTCTATGGCCAGTCGGCGTTCCTTGCGGCGTTGGGCTCGCCGCACAACCGCGTCAACGACGAGACCGCCACGCCGCTGTTCGCGCACATCTACTCGGGCGGTTATCTCGGCATGGCTCATCGGCTCCGCCTGAGCCAACAGGACAAGGACTCGCCCAACCCGGGCGTGCTTCGTGGTCGGCAGGAAATGTTGATCGGCGATCCGTTCCTTGATGCCCGATAGTCGAGCGGACGGTTCACGGACGATCACGGGAGACGTAACGGGATCGCGATCGAAAGACGCGTAGCCATTGTGCGATCACGGCTCCTTTCAGGTCGCCCGCCTGCTGGTTCTCTTCGATCGTCTTACCCCAGTAGAAACTGATCCAGCCGTCCGCGTGTTTGCGTGATCCGTCGATGAACTGCTCCAACTCCTTGATGCTGCAACTCAACGGAAACATCTCCTCGATCACCAGCGGCTTGCCGATCTCGTAGACCTTCAGAGCGTCCAGAGCGCCGTCGACATCGCCCTTCTTGGGATAGAAATGAACACTGACGAAATCGAGCGGCTTGGCCACTTCAGGCGAGTAGAACAGAGGCTTCGCGCCCTTGAAGGTCATTGCCCAGGGAATCACACCCACAGTGATCATGTGCCGATCGTCCACCTCGCGAATCGCGGAGGCCATCCGGCGGACCCAGTCGCGGGCAACCTCGGTTCGTGTGCGGCCCGCCAGATCGAGCGCAATGCGTTGCACGAAAAACTTGCCGCCCAGTTCTCCGGTTAGCCACTCGGTCTCCGGCCTCTGACCGGGAAGGATCGGTTCGTTCATCAAATCGTAGCAGAAAACGGCCGGACTGTTCTTGCACACGCGGGCAACCGCTCGCCAGAAGCGAGCCTGAACTTCCCACCTCGCCTTCTCGTCCAACGAGTCAAGCCATGGCGGCACGTCCTGCTTGTGATAGCACGCCAATCCGGTCACGTCGAGATACAGTCCCGTCTCTTCAGC
>JAZFUB010000217.1:0-2892 GCA_036447015.1 Thermoguttaceae bacterium
GTCACAAGCCGACGCCCCCACGTTGCCCAGTGCCCTGGAGTTCATACAGCGGCAACTCGGATTGGCTCCGGCACCAGAACCGGCAGCCACCACTGAGCAGTCGCCCACCGAACCGCTGATCGAGGGCGAAGGAGACGGCAATCTGGAGATCCGCTTTCAGAACGACGACCTCGTCGAGGTGTTGAGTCTGCTGGCCGAGCATGCGAATCTCAATATCCTGGCCAGCAGCAGTGTGCAGGGAAAGGTCTCGGCCACGCTCAAGGGCGTCGACATCAACGGGGCGCTGGACGCCATCCTCAAGTCGACCCGATTCACGACGCGGCGCGACGGCAACTATATCTTCGTCGGTACGCACGAAGATTTCGACGCCATGGAACATACCATGGATCAGTTGGCCACGCGCGTCTATCGCCCCAACTACGTGACGGCCGCCGAACTGCAATCACTGATCCAGCCGATGCTGACCGAGGGGGTCGGCGTCATGAGTATTTCGTCACCGGCGGAGACCGGCATGGCGACCAACGACTCGGCGGCCGGGGGCGATAGTCTGGCCGTCGGCGACGTGCTCCTGATCCGCGACTATGAGGCCGTTCTGGCAGGGATCGATCAAGTGGTGGCGGAAATCGATACGCGGCCCATGCAGGTGTTGATCGAGGCCATGATTCTCAGCGTCAACCTGAAAGACGGGAACGACTTCGGCGTTAACTTCGAACTGCTTCGCGACAACGACAACGCAAAATTCGGCTGGGGCAACATTCCGGAAGGGACCGCCACAAAGCAGTTCGACGCGGTCGATGTCGCGGGCGCGGCCGTCGACGGACTCACCCGGGTCGCCTTGGGCGGCGGCCTGAAGTTCGGTTATCTCGACCGGAGCTTGGGCGCCTTTCTCGATGCCCTGGAAACGATCGGCGACACCAACGTCATCGCCACGCCACGCGTGCTCGTACTGAACAAGCAGCCCGCCGAAATCCAAATCGGTGCGGAAAACGGTTACGTCAGCACGACGCAAACCGAAACCAGTACGACGCAGAGCGTCGAGTTCCTCAAGACCGGCACCGTGCTGCGGTTGCGGCCCTTCATCGCCACTGACGGGCTGATTCGAATGGAGATTCATCCCGAGCTCTCCAGCGGCAGCGTCGAGGTCAAAGACGGCTTTACGCTGCCGAACAAGGAAGTCACGCAGGTGACGACCAACATCATGATTCGCGACGGATGCACGGCTGTCATCGGCGGTCTGATTCGCGAGGAACTGGAGACGACCACGTCGCAGGTCCCGCTGTTGGGCAGTCTCCCGCTGATCGGAGTCGCCTTTCGCAACAAGAGCGAGACGATCGAACGACATGAAGTCCTCGTGTTGATTACGCCGCGGATCGTCTACGAGCCGGGCACCTGCCGCGAAGGCGACGAGGCGGCCTGCGAGGCTCACCGTCGCCAGGCCGTTTACAGAGAAAAAATGAGCCCGTTGATCGGCAAACGGTCCATCGGGCGAAAGTACTTTCGGCTGGCCCAAGACGCCTGGGCTGTCGGCGACCGGCACAACGCACTCAAGAACGCTGAAATGTCGATCCACTTCGATCCGATGAACACGGCCGCCATCGAGCTGCGCAGCGACATCTGGACGGGCAAGCCTTTGCAGAGCTCTATACCGACCGGGCCAATGATCGGGCCCGAATCGATGGACGGCGAGACGTTGCCGGGCCGGCTGCTCGACGACCTCGAGAACGGCCCGACGGACCAGATGACACGGCTCCATCCGTTGGATCCGGGCCAGCCGGGCAAACACACCGACATCGCCATACCGAGGAAGCTGCAATGAGGAGGATCGGTATCCCGTCGCTGAGCCCGTTCTGGATCTGTCCGCTGCTGTCGTTGACGGTCGGCTGCGCCGGGCTACGTTTGCCGGACCCTCCCACCGAAGACATCGCCGAGAAGCGTCGGCTACGAGCCGACGAAGCGACACAGCATTTCGATACCGGCCGCGACTTCGCACAGTTACAGGATGCGGCCGCCCGATGGACGCAAGGCGACGTGGAAGGTTGCGAGGAAGAACTCCAGCGGCTGCTGGTGCGCAACCCGCAACATCGCGATGCCCGCCTCCTCCTGGCCGACGTGTGCATGGCCGACGGACGTCGGCAGGAGGCCCTCGAACACGTGCAGGCGGTGCTCGATACATATCCGCACGACATCTGCGCCAAGCAAACCATGGGCCTGCTACGCGACACGGACGGCGAGCCGGTCGAGGCGGCGGCCTACTATCGGCGGGCTGCCGAGGCAGAACCGGGTGACGAATTGTATCCGTTGAGCTATCAGACCGCATCCTCCGCGGATTCCGATTATGTCGGTTCTACGGACATTTCCGACCCGAGCAATCCGCAAATCCCGATCTCGGCGGCCACGGCAGCGTTGCGCAGCAACCAACCTGCCCTGGCATTGGAGCTTCTAACGGTTGCGCGGCGGCAGTTCCCCAACTCGGCTGCCATCCATCGCATCCTCGGGGTGGCCCACTATCGGCTGGGCAACTACGAATCTTCCCAAGTCGCACTCCAGCAAGCACTTTCGTTGGACAACTCGGCTGCCGTGTCCTATTTTTTAATGGGATGCACCCAGGCGAAACTCGGGCAGCCTGAGTCGGCCGACGCGAACTTTCGGCGGGCACGGGCTATCGACCCGACGTATTCCGCACGGCAATAATAGCGCACCCTAAAGCGTTTGCCTGGAAGTACGAATCGCCCATCGGGCATCTCTTCAACTTCGTAGGTCAGGCTGTGCCTGACGCGCGAACGTATTGGTAGTCGATGTCAGGCACAGCCTGACCTACGCTTGTTCGACGGAAGGTGTTGTCTGTGGTGAACGGTTCGAAAGGAAATAGCGCCCTCGCGGCGATCGCGCTGT
>JAZFUB010000218.1:0-7364 GCA_036447015.1 Thermoguttaceae bacterium
CGCAACTTGTTGTTTTGTTAGCCGTCGGGCTTGCCCCAATACCGTTTAAGATGCGATGTTAGCCCCGTCGCCCGCGACGGGTTCATTGTGGAATCCAACGTATTTTCCGGTCGCAGGCGACCGGGCTAACAGGGTTTGCCACGCTAGATTAAACGGCATTGGGGCACGCCCGACGGCTAACGGGGCTCTTTTTCAATGGCTACGGTCCTTCCACCGTCACCTCGATGCCGCTGAGCACCGGAGGGTGGGAGGACGCTTGATCGTCGGCAACGAGCGAAACCTTCAGGCGGTCGGCCGCCTCGATCCCTTGGAACTCCTTGACGATGGCGTGGTTGACACCGCCGGCCTCTTCGGTGATGTTGAAACCGCTGAGCACTTTCTTGCCTTGCAGCAGGACATCGAAAACCCGCCCGGACGCCGCGAGGTCTTCCACTTCGGCGAAGTGGAGCCGGACGGTGTACTTCCGCGGCTTCGTTGGACCGGTGGCCAAGGTCAGCGTGACGGAGCCGGGGCCCTCGACCCCCGAGGCGGTCACCCAGGCCAACTCTCCACCGGCCTGCTCGGCTCGCACCTCGGAACTGTGCCGTCGGAAGTAGGTGGCATTGTCGGCTTCGATCTCGACCGGGATGTTCGGCGAGGGTCCGCCCGTGCTGGGGTAATCGAGCCAGAGTGTGCCGTTATCGGCCATACGGTCGCCGGGCGCGCCGAAGTTGATCCCCACGCGGCGCACCGGCGCGCCGTCCCACTCGAACGCGTTGAACGTCCAGAGCTCGACGTTCGGGTCGTGGACCATTGCCAGCGACGTTTGGTTCTGGTAGCGGCACGTACAGGTGCGTGTATACTCGGGCGCGTTGAGCAGCCCGCCGGCCACGATCAGATTCGAGGTGCACCCCGACTTGAATCCGCCGAGGTTGCCCGTGCCTCCGTCGGTCGCCAGATCATAGAACCCGGCGGCCGCCGAGCGGAACGTCAACAGGTGCTCGCTACCGATCACGGTATTGCAGCCGTAATTTCGTTTGTAGGTCCAGGGCAGCGAAGCGCCGGTGATCGGGTGCTTGCGTAATTTCGGCTCACCGGTCAGCAAGGAGATGGCCATGCCCTTTCCGACGCTCGATTTCCGCAACGAGAACGGCTGGCCGGTCAACGGATGCGTGCCGCGTTCGATCTTGTCACCTTCGGCCGGCACGTAATCCTGCATGATGATCGTATCGTGGTGGAGCATGCACGGACCGCCGAAGTATCGCGACAGGTCCTTCCAGACCACGTTGCCGTCACTTGCGCGATAGGCGACCATTCCGGCGGCCGATTCATCGGAAGCCCGATCGCGGGCAGCACTGCCGGCCTGTAGCAGGATCTTGTGCTCGGCCGAATAGTTCAAAAACGTTCCGAACACGTCTTCGTCGGTGCTCCAAATCTCGTTGCCCGAACGCATGTCGAGCGCCAGCAGGCGTGGGGCGTAGTCGGCGGGCGACTTGCCGAGCCGCTGGAGCGTCTTCTGCTTTGCTCGCGAGATGGCGTCGATGCAGAAGAGTTTCCCGTCGCCCAGTGCGATGCCGTTGTGGCGGAATCCGAATTTCGCCGGGCGGCTCCAAAGTTCCTTGCCGCTCTTGCGATCGATCACGACCAAACGTCGGCTGGCCGACCCATAGCGGACCGAAGTCCATTGGTTGCCGAGCGTGCCCGGCTCCATGGCCACCGTGGGCGGCTCTTTGGTGTCGCCCGGTTTGGCGATCAGCACATACGGATCGAGGCTGAAGTCGCCGCTGTCGGCACCGACGTTGTGTCCCTCGATGGCCAGGACGTTCTTGCCCGGCAGCAGAAGGTCTCGGAATCCTTCGATCGCAAACGTCTCGTACCCCTTGGCCTCGTGTTGGCCGATGCCGGTCGCATCTTTGCCGCGTCCCCGCTGGACCTCGGCTCGGGCGACTTCCTTGCCGTTGAGATACGCGATGAAGCCGTCGTCGTAATTGATTTTCAGGACCATGGCCGTCGCGTCTTCAGCGGCCGCACCGTCGAAGGTCCTGCGGATATACACCCGGGTGTACCGATCCTTCATGTCGTCGAAGACGGTCCGATCGTCGCCGTCGCCATAGCCGAACCCGGCCCCGCCCATCTTCCAATCGGTTGCCGCATAGCCGGGCGCGGTCCAATCGCCGACCGGATCGGAGCCGGCCAGGTACTGCCACTGCTCGTTGACCCGAATCAACGGGAGGTACCCGGCGGCCGCGTCGGATACGCTTGTCGAGGCGGTTTTCGCCGGGGATGGCTTCTCGGTTGGAACGACCGGCGTAGAAGTCGCAACCAACAGATCGCCGGACGCGCCGATGTATCCCCAATTCGGTTTGGGATTCTCGCGTGTCGATTCCAGAGCGAACTGCCGCTTGGTGCGGCCGGTGGCCGAGTCGAGTTCGAGGATCTTGCTGCCGTAGACAACGTAAACGGCATCCTCCAGCGCGACGTAATTGCTACCGATCTCGCCGGCGCCCGCCTGATGGGACGTGTTGTCGTAGTAGGTTCCCAGGCCGGGCAGTAGCCGCTGCCACAACAGCCGGCCGGTATAGATATCCAGAGCGCGGAGCATGTCGGGGCCTTCGATGAAGAGTCTTCCGCCGGCGACCAGAGGCGACGGGCCATGGCCGTGACGAGGCAGCATGTCGTCGTTCGATGGGCCGCCGAACCAGAGCAGCCCCAGCGGAGCCTTGGTGCGTCGGTCGGCGGAAACCACGCTATTGCCCGCATCGGCGTAGTTGTGTGTCCAATCGGCGGCCCCCGGCAGGGCTCCCTCGCGCACGAGCACCGACCAGGACTTGCCGGCGGCGCGCAGACGGGCCTGTTCCAGTCCGGCCTGCTCGACCGGCTTCCGCAGTTGCTCCAGCGGGATGGGCAGACAGGCCGTGCCGCCGTAAGGACGCAGCGCGGCGAAGACCGAACCGATGGCCTCCGCACTGCCGACAAGGCCGGCCGATTCGGGATCTTCCGAAACGATCAGTTGGGCCATATAGGGCGGAAACCGGTACTCGACCGGGTTGCCCACATGGGCCGATACGCGCAGGCCGTAGAGCCCCGCGGCATCCATCCGACGGCGAAACGCGTCGATCTTCTTCGCGTCGGGGTCGACGACGATCAGCCTCAATTTCGACGCGTCGAGCAGTGCTTCGGCCAGTCGACCCGAACCGAGGCCCAGCACGATCCCGTAGCCGCCGGTCGCCTTGGCCGAGCGAACGATGCCCTCGGCAAACGCCTGCCAGGGATTGGCGTCCGCGCTATTTGCGGACGTCGTGGCCATTGCGTGTTGCGTCGGTTCGCCCGCTTTCTCGCCGAAGCAGTAGATGCTTCCCTCGACCGTGATGACGAAGAGCCTCTTGTCGGCGGCCAGCATGGTCCACGGTTGGCCGTCGATCTTGGCCGACCAAACGACGTCGGCCTCCTTATGGCGCGGCTGGGCCGTGTAGGCAGTAACCGTACCGTCACCGCCGGCATAGAATCGTGGCCCGGCCTTCAGGAATAACTTGCCGGAGAACTTCCCGAGCGAGATGTTCCACTCCTGTTTCAGTGTCGGTTTCTTCACTGTCGCAACATCGCCCTTACGGTCTTTGGTGGTCGTCTCGACCAATTCGGTCTGCGGGCTTTGCGCGTGAAGCCGGCCGCCCTGGAGCCCATAAAGCGTCCGGTCGTCGTGAAGGATCGGACAGACGCCGTCGATCTTCTTGCCGTCGTCGATTTGTTGGACGGAACCGCTGAGGAAGAACCATTTGTCGCGGGCCGTGACATGGAAACCGCCGTCGCTCTTGCCGCCGAATTCGAAGTGGCGGAACTCGCCCGTCTTGAGATCGTAGCAACCGGGTCGAGTTCGTCCGCCGGGAACGACCAGGCCGTGTTGGGTGGCTGCCAGATGACCCCGCGGCACGAGTCCGGCAAAGGCAGGGCTGCCGTGCGGCTGCGTGGTGTAGGTCGATCCGGCCCCGCTGTTGGTCCAAACCGTCTCGCCCGAAGTTGCGTCGACCGCATGGACGAAGATGCCCATGAACGGCCAGATTCCGGCGGTGAAGTAGATCACGCCGTCGTGCAGGACGGGCCCTCCGCGGATCGGCCAGCTGGAGATCAGCCGCTCGTTGCCCAACCCACGACGCTCGTAGGGGCCGCCTCGAAATCGCCACAGCAGCGTGCCGTCGGTCGCGTCGACGCAATAGAGGAACCCATCGTCCGAGGCGAAGCAGACCTTGCCGTCGAAAGCGATCGGGGCGAAGCGAACCGGGCCGTCCGTGTAGAATCGCCATCGCTCGACGCCCGTCTCGGTGTCGTAGGCCGTCACGCTGTCGGTCACCATCGAGGGGACGAAGAGCATCTTGCCCGCAGCAACCGCCGCATAGGAGACGTCGAACCGCAGCGTCGGTTGGCTCGGCGGCCATGCAGGTCTTGGCGTGGGGAGTTGGCGGACCCATTGCAGATGCAGCGCCGCCGGCAGGGCGTCGGGAGTGACTGCCCCGCGACCCGCATCGTAACGCCATTGGGGCCAGTCGCCCGCCGAGGCTATGCTGCTCGGCGAATCGGGCTGCAAACAACTGCTCAGCAACAGGGCCGCAGTCATCAGCACGAGGCCAACGCCAATGCGCTTCGCAGGTAGTTTCATGGGGGTCATTTATCCGGTGTCCTGATCTCGGTTCCTATGGTGAGGATCGGCCTATCAATAATTATGGTTCATCCGGCGGAAGCGTATGTTGTGGGAAAGACCCGGCAGAAACACGAACGGAACGTTCTGCTTGGGCCCGGCAAAAGGGGCCGCCCCTACCACCTTCGCCATCGTATCCGGTGCAGCGAAGTACCGGTGCCTCTTCTCTGTTGCCAAACGCATCCAATCGTCGAAAAACGTTGTGTTTTGTCAGAAACCCACCAACAGAGAAGAGGCACCGGTACTTCCGCTGTGTGGTCGGGTTCGGCTACGACACCTATTCCTTCCTCAGTCCAAATCCGGTTTCCGACTGCTCTTGTAGTACATGCACGTATTCGGGCGCGACGCTCAAATAGACGCGAGCGCCCACATCGACACGCCGGTCGTCGTATTCCTTCTTGCCAAGCGAGACGAGCAATTCGGCATTGTCTTGCACGGCAACACGCACCTTGACGATCGGGCCGAAATGCGTCACTTGCTCGACAGTGCCTTCGAAGTCGGACGATTCGGGAGCCACGTTTTCCGGCCGGGTCGAATCGATTCGTAGATTCTCCGGCCGCACCATGGCGGTAACGTCGCCCGCGAACGATTCGGTCTGCGAGGCGGCCGCAGTAAACTCCAGCCCGTTGTCGCACGTCAGTCGCAGCCACTTGCCGTCGCGACGAGCTTTCGCGGCGAACAGGTTTCCGGCCTGGACGAATCGGGCCACCATGGTCGACCGAGGCCGATCGAGGATCTCTTGCGGTGTGCCGACCTGGACGATGCGGCCCTCGTGGATAATGCCAACCCGATCGGCAACGGCCAACATCTCGGCGAAGCTGTGGCAGACGTGGATCGCGGTGATGCCCGACGCTCGCTGCAATTGCTTCAGCCGGGCGCATAGCGAGTCGCGTGTCTGCTCATCGACCGCGCTGACCGGTTCGTCTAACAAAAGAACCTTCGGTTGGATGGCCAGCGCTCGGGCGAGGGCCACACGCTGCTTTTCGCCGCCGGAAAGCTTCCTCGGAAGGCGGTCGCCAAGATGCTCGATACCGACCAGACTCATCGCAACGTTATCCATCGGCTTGCCGGTCGGATCCCGGCCGGTCGCCCCGCCGCCGTGCTGCCGATCGAGGCCGAAGCGGACATTGCGCCGAACGGTCATGTGCGGGAACAGCCCGTAGTCTTGGGGAACGTAGCCGATGCCTCGGCGTCGCGGCTCCAGCCGGGTGACGTCGACGCCGCCGATGACGATTCGGCCCGAGTCGATCCGGTTCAGTCCGCAAAGGCACTCGACCAGCAGCGTCTTTCCCGAGCCGGTCGGTCCCAGCAGCACGAAGTATTCGCCCTCGCGGACGTGCAGCGAGACGTCTCGAAGCGAGAAGGATCCGACGGTCAGGTTGAGCCGCTCGAATTGAATCATCGGCTGCCGAGCCCCACGATTCGAACGGCCACCAGCGCCACGGTCGCCAACAGCAGCATGAAGATGGTCAGGGCCAACGCGATCTCGATTTGTCCGACGGATTGTTCCAGATAGATCGATGTGGCAAGCACTTCGGTTTTCATTCGGATCGTGCCGACAAAGACCATCAACGGTCCGAAGATGCCCAGCGCCCGGGTCCAGATCAGGATACCCCCGATGATGATCCCCCGGCGTGCCATGGGCAGTGCTACGCGAAAGAACGCGCCGGCCCGGGTGCAGCCGAGTGTCATCGCGACGTCTTCGATCCGCGGGTCGATGCCGTCGAAGGTGAGTTTCACCGCACGGATGCCGAACGACGCCGAGACGAACAACTGGCAAAGGATGATTCCCGCCCGCTCGAACATGAACCTCATCACCGACCCCTCGATCCAGTGCCCCACCCGGGTCTGAAAGAACACCAGCAGCGAAAGCCCGACGACCAACGGCGGCAAGACGATGGGCAGGTCGACGATCGAATCGATCAACGCATGGCCGGGGAATCGGTAGCGGCTCAGCGCGTATCCCATCGGCACGGCAAACAGCAGCCCGATCACGACGGTCACGGCGGTCGTCCAGATCGACAGCCAGATGGCGGCGCGGATCTCCGGCGACCGAAGCAGTTCACCCAGCGCGCCCAGCCCGGCATAGTTGACATCGGCGGCAAAAACGGCCAATAGGCCGATCACGAACAGCCCGACGAAAACAAACAACGATACGGCGAACAGCACGCCGTGCAGTCCCGTGACCGGTGTAGTGGCTCGTGGTTTGGTGGACAACAGGTTCACGCTGAGCGGTTCCGGAAGGCAGGGTTTTCGGGGAACTCCAACCTTCCATTATAGGCCCGCCCGCCGCGCAATGCCACCGCCGTGGAATCAACCGACGGCCCGACTACTCGGGCAACTTCGTCGTGTAATGGTGCTTCTCGAAGATGGCCTGCCCCTCCTCGGACGTGACATATTCGACGAATTGTGCGGCCAGTGCCGGCTGCTCGGACGAGGTGAGCAACCCGATGGCGACGGTGGAGATGACGTTTTTCTCGGGGGGGATCGGCACCCGATCTGCCTTGTCGGCAAAGTAGGCCCCCAGGGCATCCCAGACGATTACCGCATCGAGCCTCTTCAGTTCGATGTGAATCCCCAGCTCATTGACCGTCAGCGCGCGAAACTTGACGTTCAGATCGTCCGGGCCGATGCCGTTCTTTTCGAGCAGTTTGAGGGTCTTGCGTCCGATGGCACAGGCCTCGGGATTGCCCAG